>JAFUUB010000068.1 GCA_017483985.1 Bacteroidales bacterium
TTGACGAAAAGATTTATGAGGATATTTTTAGGCATTTTGTTGACAGGATGAGGGAGTGTAGCGGTGGCTACATGACCGAAGAATGGCGACAAAATGGCAAAAAAAGATCATAAAGATTGAAGTTGATAAAATTTAAACAGTTTCTTAGAATACAGCCTCTGCTTCCTGCCGCGGCTATTCGGCCTCGGCCGTGACGGCGGGTTTCATGACGACCTCGATGAGGTTGCCCTGTGCGAGGACCTCCTGGAGGACCTGCTGGATGGTCGCCTTGTCGAGCGCATTGATGGCGGCTTCCCGGTCGGCGTCGTAGTCCTCGCCGTAGAGCGCCCACGTCTCGAGGTTGTTCTTCCAGTAATTGTTGTTGACCCGGTTTTCCGGGATGTTCTTCTTGAGGTTGAGGACGGCATTGGTCACTTCCTCGTCGGTCGGGCCACCTGCGGCCAGGTCGTTGATTCCCTCGATGGCGAGGCTGCGGAGACGGTCGCATACGGACGGGCGGCAGTCGAAGTAGACCTGGATCATCACGCGCTCCTTCGGACGGCGGTTCAGGCTGGCGTTGGTGTGGGCCCCGTAGGTGCCTCCTTCCTCTTCGCGGAGGGAATTGGTGTAACGCATGTCAAGGATATAGGAGATGGCGTCGAGGGCTGCCTTCCGGGAAGCGGAATACGGCATGTCGGCGCTGTAGACCTGGATGACCGTGCTCTTCGGGGTCTGCATGTCGACCGGGAGGATGTCTTCGATCCGCCCCTTGACGACCTCGACACCGTCATCCTGCCACTTGAAGGCCTTTTTGCCCTTGGGGAGGGAGCCGATGTATTTTTCGACGAGCGGTTTGAGCGTATCCAGATCGACATCGCCCACGATGACCATGTCGGCTCCGGCAGCATCCTGGAAAAGCCGGCGGTAGTTCCGTTCGATGGTGGCGAGGCTGGCATTCTCGACGGTCTCCTCGGAGAGCATGGCCCGGCGCGGGTTGTCGTTGTACAGGACCTTGTAGAGTTCCTTCTGGAACTTGTAGTTCGGCTGGTTCACATAGTTCGGGAGGATGGACTTCAGCTGGCCGAGGCCCGTGTCGAATTCATCGGAATCGAAGCGGGGGGCTGTGAAGTAGAGGTAGACCAGCTGGAGGGCCGTTTCAAGATCCTTGACGGTGGAATTGCCGCTGATGCCGTGCTCCAGGCGCTCGATGTACGGGTTGACGCGGAGTTTCTTGCCGGTGAGCATCTTGGAGACCTGGGTGGATGAGAATCCGGCGACACCGGTGTTGCCGAGATAGACATCGAAGATGTCATCCATGGTAGCATAGTCCTCCGTGGAGATGATGCTCAGTCCGCCGTCCTTGTAGAGATCGAAGAGGATCTGGTCCTTGGTGTAGTCAGTCGGAAGGACGGTGACCCGGACGCCGTTCTTGAGGGTCCAGACAGTGGCGTCGTAGACGGTCCGGGTCGTCTTGCCGACCTTGGCGCCCTTGAGGCGGGACGGGTCGAGGAATTCGGCAGCGACCGCTTCCCCTTCGAGCGGCTGGATGTCGGCGGCCTTCACTTCAGCGAGGGCGGCGAGGATATCCTGTCCGGTCGGCGTGGTGATGCCTTCCTTCTCGGGGCCGGCGTAGATGATGACGAGGTTGTCGTCGGTGATGATCTGGCCGGCGATCTGGCTGAGGGCCTGGGCATTGACTTGGGAAAGCAGTTGTTGCGCCAGTTCGTATTCAGCCTGCGGTTCCATGATCGGCTCGCAGTCGAAGAAGTGGCGGAGGATCGGGCGGATGAATTCCGGATTCCGGCGGGTGTCAGCCTTGTTGACCTGGGCTTCGAGGGAGGAGAGCAGGTCAGCCTTGGCCCGGTCGAACTCATCGTCCTCGAAGCCGAAGCGCTTCATCCGCTCGAGCTCGGTGTAGAAGGCCTTGAAGCCGCCGATGAGGTTGTCTTCACGCAGGGTGACATCGCCCATGACGGCATCGATATCTTCATAGATCAGGGAACCGATGCCGAAACTGGCATCCAGATAGGGGGCGTCCGGCTTGGAGGTGATGTCAGAGAAACGTTCGCGCATGATGAGGGCGACCAGGCGCTTGATGATGTCGTTGAGCTGGCCATAGGCGGTCCGGTTGATGATTTCCGGGGCAGCCTCGCTCTTCCATACCATTTCGATGGACGGCGCCGTGGTTTCCGGGTCGGTGATGATGCCGACGATGGGTTCGGCATTGTCCGGGACGGTCAAGTGCTCTTTGGCCTGCGGGTTCTCGCACTTCGGAATGACCGAGAAGATTTCATGGATCCTAGCCTCGGTGCGGTCGACATCGATGTCGCCGACGACAACCACCGCCTGCATGTCGGGATGGTACCAGGTGCGGTAGAAGTTCACGAGGCTTTCAGGCTGGAAGGTCTCCAGGTGCTCCTGAAGGCCGATGAGGGTGCATTCCGCCATCTTGGTCCCCTTGAAATAGTAGGGGAGGGACCGTTCCATGGTCCTCCATTGGGCATTGCGGCGCTGGCGGCGTTCCTCGATGATGACGCCGCGCTCCTTGTCAATCTCGGCGGGGTCGTTGAGGACGAAGTGGGCGTAGTCACGCAAGATCATGAGGCAGGAATCTACGACGGATTCCCGTTCGACGGGGATGTTGTTGAGCATGTACTGGGTCTCCTCGAAGCCGGTGGACGCGTTGATGTTGCGGCCGAATTCGGCACCGATCGAGCGGAGATAGTCGAGGATGCCCTTGTCCGGGAAGTGTTCGGTTCCATTGAAGCACATGTGCTCCAGGAAGTGGGCGAGACCGTCTTGGTCAGGCGTCTCCTGGATGGCGCCCACGTCGGTGGCGAGGTAGAACTCGGCACGATGGGCCGGGAGAGCGTTGTGACGGATGTAGTAGGTGAGCCCGTTGTCGAGCCGGCCGATTTTCACGGCCGGATCGTCGGGCAGTTGCGGCATCTGGGCGATCATCGCTTCCATCTGCTCCCGGGTCTGTGCCGGAGCGGAAACATGGGTGGCCAGGGTTATGGCCAGGGTCGCAAGTGCAATCAGGAATCTTTTCATGTATCTTTTTTTTTTGTGATAAGACCAATTCAAAATTCAAAAATACGATGTAATTCCGGATTTTCCAATTATCTTTGTAATCTATAAGTTTTTCTTATCATGCTCGATGATTTCAGACTCCGGGTTTTCATGATGGCGGCGGCCGAGGGCAGCTTCACGCGGGCAGCCCAGCATCTGGGGGTCACCCAGCCGGCCGTGAGCCAGCATATCGCCGAACTGGAGCGGCAGGTAGGGGCGGCGCTGTTCGAGCGTCGTCGGGGCGAAGTGGTCTTGACGCCGGAGGGAACGGTATTCAAGGACTATGCGGCACGGATCCTCCACTGGTACGAGGCGACCGAAGCGCTTTTCGGCAGTGCCGGCAAGCTGACCGTCAACCACCCTGTCCGGATTGCGGCGACCCAGTTCACCGCGACGTATGTGTTGCCGGAACTGCTGCGGGACCTGTTGGCCATCACATCGACGGAATTCATCATCGAGACGTATCCCGAAACGGATTTTCCGGAAGCGATGGAGGCTGATCTATATCTGTTCACGGCGGCGCGCAAGGAGACGCTGGACTTCGATTCCGCATCCGTCGTGGGGGTGGTCCCGGCTGCGCTGGTCACGGCAGGGCCGACATTGCCGGAAGAGGCCCGCTATGCTGTGTGGAATCCCTACCGGAACCTGGTCGACCAGGACATGTACGCCCGGGCGGCCGTGATTTCAGATACCCTGCCGGCTCTCGTCGACTTGGTCCGGCAGCATAGCGGTCTGGTCGGTGTCATCCCCTCGCAGGCGGCATCCGGGCTGGTCATCCATTCCGATCCGCTCCCGCATCTCCAGCAGGACTTGCACCTTCGTCTTTCTGAGGCGTTCTCCCATACCGGCATCGCCGCCTGGTTGACCTCCCGATATGCATAAGATTCCGTTATCCCAATTTTGCGATGAAGGCGTCGGCCTGGGCCTGAAGGCTTTGTTCCTGTTCCGGGTTCAGGACGAGGTCGCCTGACGTCCAGGACTCGGGCGGGAGGGCGACGCTGGTGAGCGGCTCCAGCATCAGGTCCAGTTTCATCATTTCCAGCAGGGGAATGAGTTTGCCGATGGAATTCATGGCAGCGGATTTGCCGGCGGCTCCGCAGAGGGTGGCTGGTTTCCCGTTCACGGGGGTCGGGGTGGCGTAGTTGTTCGGCAGGAGGGGCCGTGAGAGCCAGTCCAGGAGGTTCTTCAGGAGGCCCGGATAGCTGGCGTTGTATTCTGGGGTGAAGAACCAGAGTCCGTCGGCTTCCGTGATGGTCTGGCGGACGCGTGCCACGGCTTCCGGGGCGGGATATTCGATGTCCTGGTTCATGTAAGGGAGGTCGGCGAAGTCCAGGTAGCGCACTTCCGCCCGGCTGCCGACGGCCTTCTCCGCAGCGTGTGCCATCTGACGGTTGAACGATCCCTTCCGAAGGGATCCGACGATGAAAAGGATGGTTCTCATGGATGCTATAGTATTGTGGAATTCTCCGCTTCGGGCTTGTCTATCTCCCAACGGCATCTTTTCATGTGTACCATGCCGTTCTGTCGGAAGGCAACCCCCTCTTCTTGCAACCGGGTGCGTTGTTCCACCCAGCCCGGAGCGAGGCGTCCGCCGGCATTCACGACCCGGTGGCAGGGGAGCCCCCGCCCATCCGGTGCCTCCCGCATTGCCCGTCCGACCATCCGGGAATGGGCCGGGAACCCCGTCAGCGCCGCGATGTCGCCATAGGTCAGCACCTTCCCCGGAGGTATCTGTGCTACAATCTCGTACACCTCTTCGTAGAATGCCGTATGCTCCGGTCTCTGCATGTCCCAAAGGTAACACATTTCCCGCATTCCCGCAACCCCGCCCGCTCTTTTTCTTTCCGGTGCCTGCGGGGATACGGAGGAAAAATCAGAGCGTGACGCCGGACTTGAAGATGGCGATTCCGCGGTAGGCGTTGCGCTCGTTGCGGACCGGCTCGCCGGAGGCGGCGGCGAGGACGCGCTCGACGAAGGTGTCGGCACACTCCTGCATGGGCGTGTCCTCGGCAA
>JAFUUB010000069.1 GCA_017483985.1 Bacteroidales bacterium
ACCACGTCCTACAACAAGATGCTCGACATCATCTTCAAGGAAACCAAGCAATTACGGGGAAATGCAAAAGTGGAATCTCCAGAAACTGCTGGAAATTCCACTCTGGTACCCCCGCTCGGAATCGAACCGGGACCGTCAGAACCGGAATCTGAAATTCTATCCTTTAAACTACAGGGGCATCCCGGTTTGGGACTGCAAATTTAATAAATTTTGTGGACTTCCCAACTTTTTATTCGTTATATTTGCATTTCAAAATGATAAGATGAACGGATATGAAGATTTCCAGCCATTTCCTCCTATGGGTGCTCATCGCTGCCAACTTGCTTTGCAGCAAGGAGTCCGGTGCCCAGAATGTCGTCCATCTGTACACTTACAAGGCCGAGAACGAGGCCTTGCCGACTCCGGCCCGGAAAGAGCGCCGGGTCGTGTTCATCGGCGATTCGATCACCGAGGGCTGGAGCAAGCGCCAGGATCCGGAGTTCTTCGCGGACGGGCGCTATATCGGCCGGGGCATCAGCGGGGAAGTAACCGCTCAGATGCTCTTGCGTTTCCGGAGCGATGTGCTGGCCCTGCAACCCGCCATCGTCGTCATCGGAGGCGGGACGAACGACATTGCCTTGAACCTGGGCGACTACAACGAGGACTATACGCTGGGTAACATCATCTCCATGGCCGAACTGGCCAAGATGCACAAGATCAAGGTCGTCCTGGCCTCTGTCCTGCCTGCCTCCCGTTTTCCCTGGCGGCCGGAAGTGACCGACGCGGCGGACAAGATTGCTTCTCTCAACGCCCGCATCCAGGCATATGCCCGGGCCCATAAGATTCCCTACGTCGACTATTATTCTGCCATGGTCTATGGCGAGGATCGGTCGCTGAATCCGGCCTACCAGCGGGATGCGGTCCATCCGAACAAGGCTGGCTACAAGGTCATGGAAGCGCTCGTCGAACCATTCCTGAAGTAGTGGAGATGCGGATTGCAGCGTTGGGCATCGGAAACCGGGCGGGGAAATATCTTTCGTGCCTTCCTCCGGAGGCGGAGGTGGCGTATCTGGTCGAACCGGATGTGCTGCGGCTCTCCCAGGCTGCCCGCCGGTACGGAGTCCCGGCAGAACATTGTTTCAGCACCCCGGACGCCTTCTTCGCGGCACGACCGTCCGTCGACGGGATCATCCTCACCGTGCCGGACCGGCTGCATTACCACCTTTGCCGACAAGCGCTCAGCCTGGGTTGTCCGGTCCTGCTGGAAAAGCCGGTGGCCCCGACCCTCGCTGAATATGAAGACCTCGTCCGGCTGGATGTCGGCAGGAAGGTCGGCGTGTGCATGGTCATGCGCTACCATCCCTATTTCCGCCGGATCCGGGACATCGTCGCGTCCGGGGAGATTGGTGCCGTGCAGTCCATCGACCACGTCGAATCCATCGGCCCGGACCGGATGGGACACACCTTCGTCCGGGGCCTCTGGTCCCGCCGGGCGGATACCGGTCCCATCTTCCTGTCCAAATGTTGCCATGATGCCGACTTCCTCCTGTGGATGACCGGTGGCCGGGCCCAGGAGGTCGTTTCACAAGGCGCCCGTACGAAGTTCAAGGTTTCGGAGGCGCCGGCAGGAGCGACGGTGCGTTGCCTGGACTGCCCGGTCTCCTGCCCTTATTCCGCTGTCGACCTCTACCGGGAACGGCGCGCGTGGATCGACGGATTCGGTGTCCCGGAAGGGGAGACCGTCGAAGCGGTCATCGAAGAAGAACTCCGTACAGGCCGGTACGGCCGCTGCGTCTACCGCTGCGACAACGATGTCAATGATACCCAGGAGGTCCATATCCATCTTGACAACGGCATCCAACTCACCATGCGCCTGGACGGCATTTCGCTGGAAGAAGGGCGCAAGATGGTTATCCGCGGGACGGAAGGGACCCTGACCGCTGCCGGGACCCTGATCGAAGTCGGTGGACGGCGGGAGGATTTCAGCGCCCTGGCGGCACAGCCTCTTCATGCCGGGGCGGACCGGCTCCTGGTCGAGGACTTCGTCGCCGCCATCCGCACGGGCCGTCCGATGGCCGTCACCCTGGCGGACGCCTTCGAGGCCCACCGGATCTGCTATCTGGCGGATTAGCGCCGGGTCATCTCTCCCGCATGGCGGTGTTCATGCCTGCTGGTTCAGCAACCTGATCTTGGACAGCAGGCTGGCGCCCACGGCACCGGCCTGTTTGCCCAGTTTGGACACCTTGATGGTCGTGTCGTTGTTCACCAGGGTGAGGGTCAGTTTGTTGACCGTGCTGTTGAGCGGCGGCATGAGGTACTTCTCGGCGGCGGACAGCCGGCCGCCGATGATGACGAGGTCGGGGTTGAAGATGTTGATGAGCCCGGCGATGGCCCGGCCGAGGGTGGCGCCCACCTCCTCGACGGACTCGATGGCGGTGACATCCTCCTCCCGGATGGCTTCCAGGTTGTCTTCGAGCGAGACGTTTCCGGTCGTGCGGAACTTCTCCGACAGGCAGGAGGTCTGGCCGTCCTTGAGTTTTTCGGTGAAGATCCGGTGGAGGGCCCGTCCGGAGGCGCCGGTCTCGGTGCAACCCTTCTTGCCGCAATGGCAGATCCGGTTGTTGTCCAGGAGCGGGAAATGGCCCACCTCGCCGGAGAAGCCGGACTTCCCGTAGAAGAGTTGTCCGTCCAGGATGATGCCCATGCCGAGGCCCCAGCCGACGTTGAGGAAGAGGATGGTGCCCTCGTCCCGCGCGACGCCGCAGACATATTCGCCGTAGGCCATGCCGCGCGAGTCGTTCTCGACGAAGACCGGCCCGCCGAAGCCTTCCTGCAGGACGTCCCGGATCGGGCGCGATTC
>JAFUUB010000070.1 GCA_017483985.1 Bacteroidales bacterium
CCGATCCCGGGGAGTAGATGATGCCGCCTTTGGCGATGGACAGCAGGGTGTCTTCGCGGACGCTGTTGAGGAAGTACTTCGCGATGTGCGTGGCGAAGGGCGTGGCCGGCTCGTGGCCGTAGAACCAGGTCGGGATTCCCATGCTCCGTTATTTGGTCTGGGGGTATCTCTCACGGACCGCGAAGGCGGAGGAGAGCCAGCCCGGATCCCGGAAGGAAGGAGCGACGGCCAGCATGTCCAGCGCTTCCTGCACGTCGGAGGCATTACGCCCGGCCATCCAGGCACCCACATGGGTGGCCTCCATGGCGCCCGGCCCGCCGCCGGAAGCCATGATCTTTCCTTTCTCCGTCAGCACCTTGCTGATATACACGACCTTGCGATAAGACTCGTCCGTGCGCAAAAGGGCATGTCCGCCCATCACCGCGACCACCTGCCGCGGGTCGTACCGACTCAGGAAATCCTGCATCGCATCCCCGATGGCCCGGTCATGCAGCGACCGTCCCAACGTTTCGCGGATATCGTGGCACTCTTTCCCTTTCTCCATATAATCGGCATACACCCGGGAGTCGAAACAGGTGGCGAAACTGTCCTCGTCACCGGGCACGAACCCTTCGTACAGGGATTCCCCAGTATACAACTTCCCCCGGAAAGCATTGTAAATCCGGCCCATACGGGGGAAAACGAGGCAGGTGCTGCCGATCGCGCCTTCCATTTCAGTCGGGATTTCACAGCCGAGGAAACAGCAGTCGGAAAAGCGGTGGCCGGCAGACACATACTGCGGCGCCTGCGCGAAGTCAATATACTGGAAAACATAGCGGGAGACCGTTCCGGTCTCATCGGGTGCCGGCAGGTCGGCCAGGGTGTCGATCTCTTTGTAGGAATGAGCGGTCATGGGGAACATCAATTGATTTCGATTTCGTCCAGGAAGAGCCAGTCATGCTGCGAGGCATCGGCGCGGAAGGCGCGCACCCGGATGTAACGGGCCCGGACATTCAGGACGGAACCAAAGGGGATATACATGGTGGAAGTTTCTTCTTTGAGGGGGCGCCGGACGGTGGCGACGGTCTGGAACGACGAGCCGTCTTCCGATACGGCGATTTCCATTTTCTCGGGCAGGGCGATCCAGGCGCCGATCGACGACAGGAAGGTCGTGCCGACGTAGTGGAGCGGCTGCACCTTCCCCAGGTCCACGGTCAGGTCCAGGTCGCTGTCAAAGCCCTGCCAGCCGCCGTCGGCATAGCCCCAGCGGCCCCGCTGCCCGTCCGTCAGGGTCGCATCCCCGGCGGCTGCATATTTCTGCGTATACGGCGTTGCGTACGTCACGCGGGCACCCCGGCCGAGGTGGGACAGGGGCTGCTGGCTCTCCGGGCGCTCCCCGATTTCAGCCGCCAGGTCGAACGGGTGGTAGCCCTGCTCCTGCAGCAGTTCGGTAAAGGCCAGGGCCCGCTCGTGGAAATCCGTCCATTCCCGCTGCTGCTGCGGCGTCCAGCCGATTTCGGCGATGGCCGCCAGGCGGGGATACATCATGTGCTCATAATGGTCATCGGTCGGAATCATCTCCGCCCACAGGTTGCCCTGGAGCCCCAGCAGGTGCTCCCGGCCGCCTGCGGGCATACCGGCTTCCGGATCAAAGGAATAGACCCGCGAAAGCGGCTGGTAGGAGCCGAAGCCTTCCGGCTCGTAGAGCGGGGCGTCCTGCGGATAATCCAGATACAGGTAGCCCGTCGGGGACATGATGACGTCATGGCCCATTTCGATGGCCTTGAATCCCTGCTGCGTGCCGCGCCAGGAAAGGACGGTCGCCCCGGGGGCCAGGCCGCCTTCCATGATCTCATCCCAGCCCAGCAGGCAGCGGCCCTTGGCGGAGAGATATTTCTCCATCCGGTGGATCAGATAGCTCTGCAATTCCTCCACATTCGCCAGTCCTTCGGCTTCCATCCGGGCCCGGCATCGCGGGCAGTTATGCCAGGACTGCTTTCCCGCTTCATCCCCACCGATATGGATCAGCCGGGAGGGGAAAATCTCGATGACCTCGTCCAGCACCGCCTGGAACAGCTTGAAGGTATCCTCGGACCCCGGACAGACATCCGAAGAATAGACCGGCTTTCCGTCCGCTCCCAGGCAGGCGACCTCCGGATAGGCACGCAGGACCTCGGAACTGTGTCCCGGCATTTCAATTTCAGGAATCACTTCGATATGGCGCTCGGCTGCATACGCCACGATCTCGCGGAGCTCGTCCTTGGTCAGGTAGCCGCCATAGGCACCGGGCGTTCCCTCTTCCAGATAATGACTGCCGCGGCGGTTCCACTCCGACCACGTATCCCCGTCCCGCCAGGCACCCAGCGAGGTCAGGCGCGGATAGCTGTCGATCTGGATCCGCCATCCGGCCCCGTCCGTCAGGTGCATGTGGAAGACGTTCATCTTCAGCAGGGCCATTGCATCCAACTGTTTCAGGATGAAGTCCTTGCTCCGGAAATGGCGGGACAGGTCCATCATAAATCCCCGGTGGGCGAACCGGGGCCAGTCCATGATCGTACCGCACGGCAAGGTGCCGTCCTCGGAGAGCAGCCGCAGTTGTGCCAGGGTCTGGCGGGCGCGGTCGGCGCCGGTCTGGGTCAGGGCGCGGATGTCGATGCCCCGCAGGCTGACCGTCATCAGGTACGCTTCCTCGGCGGCAAAGGCCGGGAGGTCCTTGGTGACGCGCTGCAAGGTCTTGTCGCCCAGGCGGACCCGGATATCTTTCCCGTCTTCCCGCGGGACATAGTGCCCGGAGGCGGGTTCATACGAGACGGGTTTGGGAATCAGCAAGCCGGGACCGGTGGCCAGGACGAGGGACAGGAGGATGGATAGCAGATGCATGGGAAGGGTGTTGAATATCCAAAGATACGAAAAAAAACCTATCTTTGTATGAGCCTTATCCCTACTGATATGAAAAAGCTTCCGCTTCTTCTCCCGATCCTGCTGATGGCCGCCTGCGGCCCCGGAGACCCTGCGCCCATGGCCGTCGTTCCGACGCCGGCCCAGGTACGCTGGCAGCAGATGGAGACCAACATGTTTGTCCATTTCGGCCCGAACACCTTCTCCGGCAAGGAGTGGGGGGACGGGACCGAAGCCGAGGATATGTTCAACCCTTCCGCCATGGATTGCCGCCAGTGGGCGGCCACGGCCGCGGCCGCCGGATTCAAAGGCATCATCATCACGGCCAAGCACCATGACGGGTTCTGCCTCTGGCCGAACCCGGTCAGTACCCATACCGTCGCGCAAAGCAAGTGGATGGACGGGAAAGGGGACGTCCTGAAAGCCCTGTCCGAGGCCTGCAAGGAATACGGCCTGCAATTCGGCATCTACATCTCCCCCTGGGACCGGAACGATCCCCACTATGGGACCCCGGAATACAACGACGTGTTCGTCAAGACGTTGCAGAGCGCCCTCGGGGATTACGGCCCGGTGTTCGAGCAGTGGTTTGACGGTGCCAACGGCGAAGGCCCCAACGGGAAACGGCAGGAATATGACTGGCCGCTCTTCCACCGGACGGTCCGCAGCCTGCAGCCGGACGCCCAGATGTTCAGCGATGTCGGTCCCGGCTGCCGCTGGGTCGGCAACGAAGAAGGCCGTGCGGGGCGCACCAACTGGTCCACCCTCAACGTCGAGGGCTTCAGCCCCGGTGCCGGATCGCCGCCCGTGGACACCCTCAACCGCGGCAACCGGCACGGACAGGCGTGGATTCCGGCCGAAACCGATGTCTCCATCCGGCCGGGCTGGTTCTGGCGCGAATCCGAAAACGGCCGCGTCAAGAGCCTGCAGCAGCTCCTGCAGATCTACTACGAAAGCGTCGGGCGCAACTCCCTGATGCTCCTCAACGTTCCGCCCGATACCCTCGGGAGGATCTACCCGGCCGATTCCGCCCGCCTGCGGGAATTCCGTGCCGCCCTGGACCGGATTTTCGCCAGGGACCTGGCCGCCGACGCCCGGCTGGAAGCCTCCGCCGAGCGTGGCAGCCGCTATCAGGCCGCCAACCTGCAGGACGCCCGCTATGACCGTTTCTGGGCCGTCCCGGATGAAGAGCTGACGCCGACCCTGACGGTCACCTTCCCTGAAGAGCGGACCTTCAACCGCGTCCTGCTGCAGGAATACATCCCGCTCGGACAGCGCGTCAGCTCCTTCGCCATCGATGTGCTCTCCGAAGGCCAGTGGAAGGAGGTCGCCGCCGAAACGACCATCGGCTACAAACGCATCGTCCTCATCCCCGAGACCACCGCACAAGCGCTCCGGATCCGCATCACCGGCGCCGATGCCTGCCCGGTGCTCAACAACCTGGGGGTATATCAGGATTCTGTTTATCAAGACATTGCGACGGCTCCTGCGTACCAGACAGGGACCGTCCATCCGGCCGCCGAGGCCCAGACGCTGGACCTGGGCGCCGTCCGCGAGATCCGGGGATTCCGCTATGCGCCCATCTACCGGGGCGAGGGCGGGGTCATCACCCGCTACCGCCTGGAAGGCAGCCGGGACGGCAGGCGCTGGATCCCGCTCCGCGAGGGGATGTTCGGTAACATCGTCAACAATCCGATCCCGCAGGATGTTCCGCTGGGCGAAGGGACGCAGGTCCGGTACCTGCGGCTGACCCCGGTCGAAACCGTTCCCGAAGGATCCTACGGCATCGCCGCCCTCGAGGCTCTTTGATACAAAAACGGGCTGCAGTTTCAAGTTGCAGCCCGTTTTCATTTATTTTGTACCGAAGATCCGGTCTCCGGCATCGCCCAGACCCGGGACGATGTAGGCATTTTCGTTGAGGTGGTCGTCCACCGCCGCGACAAAGATGTCCACATCCGGGTGCTCGGCCTGCATCCTGGCAATGCCCTCCGGCACGGCTACCAGGCACATCAGCCGGATGTTGGTGCATCCGCGGCGCTTGAGCATCGTCAGCGCATCGCAGGCGCTGCCGCCCGTCGCCAGCATCGGATCGGTCACGATGACCTGCCGCTCCTGGATATCCTCCGGCAACTTGCAGTAATACTCCACCGGCTCGTGCGTTTCCTCGTTGCGGTACAGGCCGATGTGGCCGACCTTGGCGACCGGAACCAGCTCCTGCAGCCCTTCCACCATGCCGAGTCCCGCCCGGAGGATCGGGACGATGGCCATTTTGCGGCCGGAGACTTTCCGGGCCGTCATCGGGCAGATCGGGGTTTCGATTTCGACGTCTGCAAGCGGGATGTCGCGGGTGACTTCATAACCCATCAGCAGGGAGATCTCCCTGAGCAGTTGACGGAAATCCTTGGAACCGGTTTCCTTGTTACGCATGATCGTCAGCTTGTGCTGGATCATCGGATGGTCGATTACATGCAGTTGGCTCATGGTATAGTTTTTTATTCATACAAATATAAGCATTCTTCTTGTTTATGACTACCGGAAAGGCTACTTTTGTGCCCGAAATACGAACGGAAATCCCCGCTATGACACTGATCCTTCCCGCCGGGTACAGGAACCTGCTCGGCACCGTCGAAAATACCGAAAAAGCCATCAAGTCCGTCAAGGACATGTTTCAGGTCAACCTCTCCGCCCAGCTGGCCCTGCTGCGGGTCACGGCGCCCATGGTCGTCCTCTCCGGGACCGGCCTCAACGACGACCTCAACGGCGTGGAGCGTCCCGTCTCCTTCCCCATCCGGAGCATGGCCGAGCAGAAAGCCGAAGTCGTGCATTCCCTGGCCAAATGGAAACGTGTCAAACTGGCCGAACTCGGCATCGGCCCCGGCCGCGGCATCTACACCGACATGAACGCCCTGAGGCCCGACGAGGACCTCGACAACATCCAGTCCATCTATGTCGACCAGTGGGACTGGGAGAAGGTCATCCGCCCGGAAGACCGCAACCTGGCTTTCCTGAAAAAGGCCGTCCGGCGGATCTACGAGGCCGTCAAGGTCACGGAGAACAAACTCTATGTAGAGTTCCCGCAGATCGTGCCCCAACTGCCGGAGGACATCCATTTCATCCACGCGGAGGAGTTGCTGCAGCGGTACCCTTCCCTGACGCCGAAAGAGCGGGAGAACGCCATTACGCGCCAGTACGGGGCCGTTTTCATCATCGGTATCGGCGGGAAGCTGTCCGACGGCTCCGTCCATGACGGCCGTGCCGCGGACTACGACGACTGGAGCACGCCCAACGACGACGGTTTCGCCGGCCTCAACGGCGACATCCTCCTGTGGAACGACCTCCTCGGGGCCGCGTTCGAGATTTCCAGCATGGGGATCCGTGTGGATGCGGCGGCCCTGGACCGCCAGCTCACCCTGCGCGGCCAGCAGTGGAAGAAAGACCTGTATTTCCACAAGCGGCTCCTCGAAGGAAGCCTCCCGCAGACCATCGGCGGCGGCATCGGTCAGTCGCGCCTCTGCATGTATCTGCTGCGGAAGGCCCACATCGGGGAGATCCAGTCCGCCATCTGGCCGGACGACATGGTACGCAGGTGCCATGCCGCCGGCATCGAAATCGTCTGATTATTCAAGTCCGTAGCCTTCCTGCTGCGGGAAAATATACTGGGCCGGTTTCCATTTTTCCCAATTCGCATGGGCTTTCACGGCCGCCGGGACGACACCGGACAGCCGGTTGCCTTGTACGCGGAGTGTCGTGGCCGTGGAAGGGAGTTGGGCGAACGATTCGGGAATATTGCCGGTCAGGTTGTTCTGATATAGCTGGATGCTCTTGATCTTCGCGCACTTGCCCAGCGAGGCGGGAAGGCCGCCGGTCAAATCGCAATTGTACAGCATGAGAGAACCCAGATTGGGAAGCTGATCCCAGATATCCGGGATTTCTCCGGACAGTTTCGTGTCATTGGCCATGAAATCCACCAGGCCCTCGCAGCCGGCAAGTTCGGCGGGGATGGAACCCGATATGCCGGTCTGGGCAATGCTGAGTTTCTTCAGTTTCTTCAGGCTGCCGATTTCCTTGGGCAGGGAGCCGCCCAGGCCTGCATTCTGGCTGACATAGAGCTCTTCCATCTCGCTCCATTGGGCGATTTTCGCGGAAAGGCTTCCGGAGACCTTGTTGTTCATCAGATAGAAAGTCTTCAGGTGCGGCAGGTCATACAAGGCCTCCGGCAACGTCCCGGCAACCTGGCAGCCGTTGAACCGCAGATCCGTCAGGGCGTCCAGTTCCGCGATGGCCGCGGGAATGGTCCATTCTCCCGTAATCGTGCCGTTCATCAGTTTCAAGGCCGTAACGCGGCCGGTTTCGGCATCCAGCGTAACGCCATACCATTTGCTCATGGGTTTGGTCAGGTCCCAGACCCGGCCGTCCTTCCAATGGGCGCCGTCGGAGGCTTCATACAAGGCGACCAGCGCCAGGGAATCGGTCAGGCGGCTGCGCGGGCCCATCTCCTGGGAAACCGTAACTTCCTTCTGGGTACCGCCGATGGTTTCCTTGATCGTTACCACGGCCTCGCGGGCCTCCCGCAAAATGTTGGGCCGGACGGTCAGCAGGACGGTGGCATTGCCGTTGCCTTCCGCCTTGTCCGCCGCGATCCAGTCACAATCCGCGGGGATCGCCAGGGTCCATGGGGCATTGGCGGTCACCTGGATTTCGCAGCCAGCGCCATCGGATGCGACTTCTAAGGAAGCCGGGGTGACCTCCAGGGAAGGGGTCGGGGGGAGCTGGCTGACCTTGACGGTCTGGACTTTGTTCCCTGCCGAGACGGCGATTTCCGCAGAGCGGAGAAGGAAGTCCTCATTGGCCTGTACCGAAATTTTGAAGGAGCCGCTTCCGGAACCGGAAGTGGGAGCGATGCTGATCCAGGCGGCTCCGCCGGAAACGGTCCAGGAATCGTTGCTCGTGACGGAAACCGTCTCCTCCCCGGCTTCAGCATAGAAACTGGCGGCCCGGGTGGAAAGGGAAAGCTCCGTCTCCTTCGTATTTTTCTGGCAAGAGAAGACCAGCAGGCCGATGGCAAGCAGGCTGAAGGCCTTCAGGGGATAGGGAATTTTCATAAAAGGAGGATTAATTATTGTATTTCCAATCTTTTTCGTTTTTCAGCGGCAGGCGTTTCCGGTATTTCCGGAGCTGCCGGTAATGGTTTTTCAGGGCTTTCTCCCCGGCCGTCTCAACCAATCGCTGCGGCAGGAAATTCCCCGTCAGTTCATCCAGGATCCGCCGCTCCTGCACGGGGTCCGACAAGGCATCCGGGACATCCAGAAGGGCCTCCATGACGAACCGGACCGTCTGTTTGCGGACCTTGTCCTCTACGGGCCGGCCGTCGGTCACCCCGCCGATGTTGGACAAAGCCAGGAAGAGATAGCGGTAATAATAGGTGCGGAGCAAACCGGTGCGATGGGCATCCAGGCCGTCCAGCTCCAGCAGCGACCGGCAATTGGCCACGCCGGCGGCGCTGGAGCGCAGCAGGTCGTCGCCGAGGGATTCCGGCTGGGCGGAGGGATCGGGAGAGATGGCGGCGCTGCGGTTCGGCTCGAAACGGCAGTAGGGTCCCGGGACCGGCGGGTCGTCACCATATCCGCAGGCGATGGCGTAATAATCATAGGGACCGAGCCGGGGCGGCAACAGTCCTACGCCCGCCGCGACATCGGCGGCCGTGGCCAGGTGGTTGAACCGGGCATAATCCATCACGGAAGCGGCGGTACCGAAGCGCCGGGTGAAGGAAACGCTCCGCAGGGAATCCGCCGGATAGGCGAACGAGGCGCCCATGTTGTGGCTCAGGCCCAGGACATGGCCCATCTCATGGCAGATGGAATAGCGGATCATGGGGCCCAGCATCTCCATCGGATACTCGCGGAGCCGGGCCTGCGGATCGGCCGCACCGGTCTGGACATACCGCCAGTCCCGGAGCCGGTCCACGACCTGGGGCCACCACAGGATGTCTCCCTGCAGGATTTCCCCGCTGCGCGGGTCATACAGGGCGTCTCCCTTGGCGTTGGCTTCGTCGCTCCCGTCCATGTACCGGACCATGTTCACCAGCGGATCGAGCCGGTCCAGCGACCCGTCTTCCGGTTCGGGACGGACGGAAATGACGTGCCCGAGTCCGATGGCTTCGAAAGCCTTGTTCCAGTCCTCGATGCCCTCTTTGATATAGGGATACCATTCCTTGGGGAAGGCCTTGTCTACATAGAAATCGAGGGTCCTCCCACCCCGCAGGTCCCAGCGCTGGGACAGCTGCGACTGGCCGCCCTGCGCCCGCCGGAATTCCACGCCGTTGTACCCGGCCTTGCGGGGATCCACGCTGCGCGCCGGCATCGGCGTGCGGGGCAGGAAGATCAGGTGGCAGGCCGCCGTCACCTCCAGTCCGTGCGGATAACGATAATGGCCGGTGACCTGCAGGTACCGGTCCGTCTGCCGGACGGAGAGGATCTCATGTTCCGAAGCCGGACCCCGCAGCACATTCGGCGGAATGGCCGAGAACGGTTCGGGATAGGTTGAGAAAAAGCCCGATATGTCAATCAGATAAGAGGAATCCGTCTCCTCCAGGATCGGGAACGGCGCCGGCTCCCGATGGGGCCTCCTGGGCCCCCGCCACCGGCGTCCGTCGGCCAGGCTGACCCCGACCGGACGCAGGACGAGCGTCCTGCCCGGTCCGGGCTCGAACTGCATCAGGACCGGCTGCAGGTTGCGCTGGCCGGCTCCGAACGCCTTCCCGCCGGAACGGTTCACCTCGATGATCCGGGAACCGGCCAGCATGGGGACCCCTACCTGCTCCTTGGGCAGGTGGAGGCCGAGGGCCAGCACAAGCAGGAGAAGGCCTTTCATCCGGTTATCTGGGCCAGAGTTTATACTCCACTTTCCACATGCCGTCTTCCTCCGTCAGGTTGAATTTGGTCCGGTCGACGTCCTCCATGAAGAAGGGGTCGTCACAGGTGAACCAGGCCGAGAAAAGCAGTGGCTGGGTGGCGTCGTCCAGGTCGAACCGGCCTTCCAGTTTCACCAGTTTCACCGTGATGCGTCCGGTCAGCGCCGCATGCTTCGATGCGAAGATGTCGCCGCCCGTCTCCCGGGAATCCACCTGCCAGGCCTTTCCGCCTATCACGTCTGCCTGCCATTCATCATAGGAGCCGGTGAGGGCGATGAAAGTCCGGGGTTCCGTCAAGCAGATGCTGCCTTTCCGGGTCTCGCCCGGATCCAGGACAAACCGCATCAGGGAGTCCACCGGCGAGAACGTACGGGTATTCGCGGCGGCACCGTAATCCAGGATACGGGTCGGATTGGGACTGCCGTATTTCGGGAAGAATTCCGTGAGCCTGAGGACATTGCCGCCCGGGGAATTCGCCCGGCAGCTCCAGGAGGAATCGAACATGTTCCGGAAATTGCGCAGGTAGTTGGAGCCGTCCGAGGAGACATACAGGTCTGCCGCCAGGTTGCCGCTCCATTCCCCTTCCGGGGTCTTGATGGCCTGCCGGAGCTGGTAGCCGGTTCCGTTGTTGAGTGCCGCCGTTTTCCAGAGCGGCGAGAAATCCACCACCGGATCATACAGGTGGATGTCCATCGAGCCCGCTTCGGAGGAGACGATATAGGCCCCTTTCTGCGGAAGGAGGGAGAGGGTGGCATGCCGGTCGCAGCCGGATTCGTCTTTCTTCAGGATGCGGACTTCGAAGGAGGTCTTGTCGGCGCCGGCCGGGAAGGTCACCTGCGTCGTTTCCGTCCCGTCGACCAGGCAGTCCGTGCCCGGGGTCATCCCGTCCAGGTCCAGCTGCAGGGTCAGGTCCCGGGCCGGGGCCTTGTCGGCCGTAATCTCGAAGGACAGGGTTTCCGCCAGGAAAGGATTCGTCTGGACGGTGCCGTCCGGAGAGGAAAAGTGCAGGATGGGAAGGATGATCTCCTTGGAAACCAGGATTTTGGCTGCGCATTTACCTTCCGGGTCCACGGTATAGCGGGAGCCGGGAGCCAGGGAGATGCCGATCCAGGATTCCTCATCCCAGATCTCATCCGGTACCAGGTCGATGTGCAGGCGGGCTTGCGTGTCGCCTTCCGCCACGCTCAACTGATGGGATGCGACACGGTACTGGACGCCTTCCCGGAGCGAGCCGGAAAAGACCAGCCCGATCTGGAATGCAGCCGGTGCAGGGCGGGAGAAGGGCAGGAGGACGTCCACCCCGCCGGTTTCGGCCGCCACGGCGTACTGTTCCTCCCCAAAGCCCACTTCGGGGGCGAAGAACCGGTCGTCCTCATTCCCGCGGCAGGCGGTCAGCAAGGCGAGGACGGACAGCAGCAAAACAGTTATCTTGTTCATAATCGGATCTTATTAGAATGTGAAGAGGCCGACGGCCAGGGAGATACGGGACAGGCTGCCTTCCCCGGAGGCTTTCTGCAGGCCGCCGTCCAGCCGGACATAGCCGTTGGCCCAGCCGCCCTTGCCCAGGTTCAGCGGGAATTGCCAGGTCAGGGAAGCGCTGGCGTCCAGGTAGTCCTTTCCATAGTAAACGCTGTCCGGGACGAGGACTTCCTGGGTGTACAGGTTGTCCTCCTGCAGGGACAGGGTGGTGTCCCGGTGCAGGTATCCTCCGGCAACGGCTTCCAGCCGGACCTTATGGCCGCCGCGCTCCAGCAGCCGGGCGGAACCTTCGACGGAGCCGCTCCAGCCGGAGGCATCGAAGCGGGATTCCGGCAGGTAGCAATGCTTGCCGAAACCGGCATAACCGCCCCGGATCCCGGCGCTCCAGCGATAATCCGTTCCGCTGAATCCGCCGTACAGCCGGTAGCGCAGCGAGGCCTCCGCCTGCCGCAGCATGTACCGGTTCTTGTAGGTATACAGGGTCACCCAGGTTTCGGTCGTCGCGCCGGTCTCGGGATCCTTTTCGCTGGTCAGTTCCTGCAGGTACTCGTCGGCACCGCCGTCGGTCAGGGTGCCTTCCAGGTGCCAGTGGTGCAGCAGGGTGGCCCCGCGCAGGGTCATGTCGAACAAACCGTTGTATTTGAAATTGTTATAGGAGCCTGGGCTTTGTTTCTTATCCGCAAAGGCATCCAGTTTCCCGTATTCCATGCCGCCGCTGACCAGCAGGCTTACCGCCCCTTCGGCATAGGAGTAGGACAGGTCGCCCAGGAAGCGGCCGCCGACGAACTGGCGCTTGAAGCCGCTGTATGCCGAAATGGCCCCGTCGATGCGGTCCAGGCCGGACATCTTGTAGTAATACAGGTTCGGGTAGGACTGGATGGTGGTCAGGTTGGACAGTTTCTCCTTGGCGTGGCCATACCCGGCGTCCAGGCCGATGTGGTGGCTGCCGAAGGTCAGGAGCACCGACGGAACGACCTGCCAGTCCAGGAATCCCGTCCGGGGGCGGGGATCCCGCAGGCCGGAGATGTCCGCCACGCGGTACTGCGTGCGGACGCCGAAGGAGACCTTGTCCCAAAGCGGGGCGGTATACAGGTCGAACGTCAGGCCGCAGTTGTGCTTGCTGTAGTCCTTGGCCACTGAGCTGCCGTAGATATACGGGATGGAGAACCACGGGTCCATCACGTCGGACCACTTGCGGTCCTTCTCCCGGTCCAGGTCATAGTGGAAGGAGCCCTTCATGAAAAGCTTGTCGCTGAAGGAGTCATAGCGAAGCGTGGAGAAACGGAAGCCCAGATTGCTCTCGCCTTGCTGGGCCAGGTGGAAGTCGCCGGCCTCGCGGTGCAGGCCGAGTTCGGTACGGCTGCCGGCGGAAGGCTGGAACAGGCCCATGCCGGCCGCGTTATGGGTCTGTGCGAACGGCTGGAACAGGTCCTCCAGCGTCTGGCGTTCGAAATCAGACGGACGGGATTCCTGGGCGGCGGCGGTCAGGCCGGCGGCCAGGAGGATGGACAGGATGACGGTCTTTCTCATTGCAGGCCCTCCTTTTCATAATTGCGCGGCGTCGGATCGGTGCAGACCGTGAAATCCGCCGAGCTGTTGTTTGTATCCGCCAGGTAGACGCGGCCTCCCTCCGTGCGGGAGACCTTCCGCTCCACCGACTCATGGTTGTAGCCGTTCACGGCCGTGATCACCGCGTATCCGGCATCGATGTCGTCCTGGAGCCGCTTCGTATTCACGTCCGGCGCGGTCTGGGCGGGTTTGCGCAGGCACTCGACCCCGTCGATGACCACCGACTTGTGGACCCGGCGGAACATCTCGCCCGAAGTCTTGCCCCGCTGGTAGACCTCCGGCCAGGAGAGGACGTCTTCATCGGTCTCGAACAGGACCACGGCATTGGGACCGCCGCTGATCAGGTTCAGCACCTGGATGTTCGTCGAGTTGGAGATCAGCGGCAGCATCGGTACGTCCGGATTGCCGGAGCCCTCGATGGCCTTGACTTCGAAATCGGCCCGGGACAGGTCGACGGAGGTGGCGGCGCTCTCGATATGATTCCGCGCGCTCTTGGCCGCAACCACGATGCTGCCTCCCGGCTGGACCGGATAATCCGTGCCGCCGCCGGGGAACCGGACAATCTGGCGCATGTAGATGGAATCCGGATTGTCCTTGGCGGGATAGGCTGCCGGAGAGACCGACTCGGCAAGGCCCAGGTATTTCCCGTCGATATAGAGGACTTCGTCCGAGTTGTTGAAGATTTCCACGTAGGAATCCGTCGTATAGGTCCGGTCCATGTTGTCCCTGGTGCCGGAGTAGTAGACCTTCGAGATCAGCAGCCCCTTGAGGATTGCGGCGGTCAGGTCGATCTGCATGTCCCTCGCCTCGAAGAAGCGCTGGTTCATCAGGGATACGCCCACCATCACCCGCGCATTGTCTTCCATGGGTACCGGCTCTTTCAGGAGCGCCTTGTATTGGGCGCCGGTCAGTTCCATGCCGGTCACGATATCGTAGATGCCGGGAACGACCGAACCCACGGTCACCATGCCGCAGATATCGGTCTCGAATTCGTAATCCATCGCTCCCCGCAGGTAGACCTTCTGCCCGGCGTACTGTGCGCTCGGACGGCATTCCTGGGGCATGGTGAATTCCAGGAGGAAGGCTTCCGTGCCCACCGGGGCCTCACGGCGGCAGGACAGGGCGCCCAGTGCCATCGCGAAGGCTGTCATAAGTATGATTGTTCTTTTCATCTTCCTAAATCTTGACAAACATTTCGACGCCGAAGGAGAAGGTCCCGGTGTTCCGTTCCGTCAAGGTGCCGGAATAGGAACTGGACTGGTACGGCATATAATAGAAAGCGTTGTTGACGAAGAACGAGAAACCGAAGTTCTTGGAGACGTCTTTGGTCAGGCGCAGGTTCATCAGCCAGATGGCCGGCTGGGTAACCGGCTGGCTGTCAGCCGGATTCTTTCTTTGCGCCGACAGCAGGATCCCTTTGATGCGGGTTTCGGGGTCGTCCAGCATCGCCTGGGTGATCTCATGGTAGGACAGGTCCGTGTCGATCCACGCGAACGGGTCGCTCTTCTGGTTCGTGGTGTGTCGGTAGGAATAGAAAACGACCTGGTTCGAGGCCGAGATGACCATCTTCATCCGCGGGATGTTACACACCAGCCGCAGGTTCGCGCTGAACCGCCGGTCGATGTTCTTCTGCAGTCCGGTCGGATACTCCAGTTTGAACGGAGGCGTATTGGAACCGCCCTGGGCATAGACCGAGCCGGCCGGGATGCCCGCCGGGCTGGAGAAATTGCGTCCCACGTTCCAGGTCTGCGTCTCCATGTAGGCGCCGCTCAGCAGGACGCTGGTGCGGATGGGCTTGATCTGGCCCAGGTTCACATCGAACTCCACGCCCCGGTCCAGGCTGGCCTGGGTGTTGCCGATCCGTCCGCTGGTCGTAAAGACGGTATCCACCCGCGCCGGATTCTTCCAGTCGATGTAAGGCCGTCCTTCTTCGTCCAGGAGGATGCCTTTGACCGCCGTATAGTAGTTGGAGTAATAGACGCTGTATTCCGTAAGGTTGCCGAAGCCGTTCTTCATGTAATCCCGGTAGGCCACCACGGAAACGGACATTCCGTTGGGAAAGTTCATGTCGAAGCCCACTTCCGACTTGCTGTTGGTCGCGTTCTTGAGGGCATTGTTCCGCTCGACTTCCACCACGCGGGTGTCATAGACGACCATCTGCCGGCTCGCTTCGGACGGCAGGTAGGAGGCCGCTTCCCGGTCGGTGTATTTCGGTTCCGGATACAGGTGCGACAGGCCCGGGGTCTTGTTGCTCTGGCCCCAGCCGCCGCGCAGCGTCAGCCACGGGGTCAGCTTCAGGGCGCCGTTGAAGCGCGGCGAGACCGAATGGACCTGCTCCGGCAGGCCGGGCTGCAGCATGTCGAAGCGGACGCCGCCCTGCACCTTGAGCTCCACGGTCTTGCCGATCGACCAGGTCAGGTTGTCCTCGAAATAGGCCGAGGCCTGGTTCAGCGCCGGAATGTCGTAATAGGGACGCGGACGGCCGTTGCTGGTGGGCCGCAACGGCATGAAGTCATCGTCGTTGTAGAACCCGCGGGCCTTGTTGGATTCCCGGCGGTATTCCACGCCCATGTTGAAGCGCTGCCGGACCGTCTCGGTATTGGCCGTGAAGACGTTGCCCGCCTTGGCGTAGAAATTCCGCGGCCGGGAAACGGTGCCGCCGCCGGCCCGGTAGGACTCCGTGATGTACGGGACCCGGTAATAGCCGTCGGTCAGCGAGGTGATGACCGCCAGTCCGCCCCCGGCCGGGACGATGCTGGAAGTCCGGCTGTCGGAATTGGTCAGCGTGAAGCCGAGCGCATAGGTCAGGGAACGTGACAGCGGCTTGTTCAGCGAGAGGCGGCCGTTGTGGGTCAGACGCAGCGTATACTGCTCCTGGCTGGTTTCGGTCCCCTCGACCAGCAGGTCGGGATCGCTGGTGCGCAGGTCTACGATGCTGTTGACATTGAACTTCGTCGTTGAGGACCAGACCCCCATCGTGTTGCTGTACGTGACACCGCCGCTGATCCGGTCGAAGGAACGGTTCTTGACCCGCGGGTCGCCCGACGCCCGCGCATAATCGGCGTTGACGTTCAGGCTTCCGGCTTTCTTGCTGAATTTCCAGCCTTTCCCGAGCGAGGTGTTGAGCGTGGTCGGATTGACCTTTGCACGCACTTCGAACGGGGTGTAGCCGGCTTTGGTGTTCACGATGACCGCACCGGAGGTCAGGTCGCCGTATTCCGCCGACGGGATGCCCCGGATGACCTCGACGGACTCGATGTTGTCGGCACTGATCTGCCGCAGGTCCACGCCCGCGCCGCCGCTGGAGCCGCTGACCTTGTCGGAAAGGGAGGCATTGTCGGAAAGCGGAACGCCGTCCATCAGGATGGAGGTACCGAAGGCATTGTTGGCCGTGGCACTGCTGAGGGTGCGGATGGTCAGTTTCTCCTCCGAGGTCATGTCCGAGGAAGTCATCAGCTGGCCCGGCAGGAGCTGCATGATGTCCTTCAGGCTGGTTGCCTGGAGGTGGTCGATCGCCATACGTCCGATGCTGGAGCTGGTGGAGGAACCGGCGGCGCTGGATTTCGCCGTCACCACGACCTCTTCGAGGGCGAGGGTGGATTCCTGGATCCGCACCGTGAAGGCCGTATCGGTCTGGAAACGGAACTTGGCCGTATAATCCTCATACCCCAGCATCTGGATGGACAGCGTCGCTTCGCCGGCGGGGACTTTCTCCATCCGGGCGGAACCGTCTGCGTCGGTGATGGCGAAGATGCCATAATCGGTCAGCAGGCAGGCCGCACCGGGAACGGGTTGTCCGTCGGTGTCGGAAAGGACGGTCAGATGTACGGTCAAGGATTTTGCCCGGGATTGGGCGGTGGCTAGGTTCCCATGAAACAGAAGGGCCATGGACAGGAAAACTGCCAGAGCCCGGGGGAAAAGAGAGATTCCCGGAAACTTTTGATTCATAAGTAATTCATTCAGGGAGGAAAAAAACGGCGAAAAAATCTTCCTGTCAGAACTTGATTCCGATTGAATCGGCCATTTTTCCGTCCCATTTTGGATAGCTGCAAAGGTCGGATAATAAAATGAATAAAACAAAACATATTATCTTTGCAGCCATGAAATCGTATCGCGTCCTCATCCTTTGGATTTGCATCCTCCTGCCGGCCGGCTGCGGCACGCGGCAGACCGGGGTGCAGGCTCCTCTGCAACAAGCGGATACGCTGTCTGTCCCGGACACGGTGTTCGCCGCCATGCCCATCCCTGCGGAGGTGGAAGCGCGAATGCGCGGGGTCACCTGGCCCGAAGGGGCGGAGATCGGCCTGGAGGACCTGCGCTACCTCCGGCTTTCCTACTGCGATTTCGAGGGCCGCACCCGGACCGGCGAAATGGTTTGCAACCAGCAGATTGCGGAGGACCTGGTCGAGATCTTCCGTGCCCTTTACCAGGCCCGTTACCCGATCCGGAGCATCCGGCTGGCCGACGATTTCGGCGGATCGGACGAAGCCTCGATGGAGGCGGACAACACTTCCTGCTTCAACTACCGCCTGCGTCCGGGCCAGCGCATCCTGTCCAAGCACGCCCTCGGCCTGGCCGTCGACGTCAATCCCCTGGAGAACCCGTATGTCCGGTATGGGAACGTACAGCCCGCCGGCGCCGAGCCGTTTGCGGACCGGGACAGGGACTTTCCCCACAAGATCGATCCCACGGACCTGTGCTACCGCCTGTTCCGCGAGCGGGGCTTCTACTGGGGCGGCAGCTGGCAGAAGCACAAAGACTACCAGCACTTCGAGAAATAAACCAAAAAAAGCAGCCCGCGAAGGCTGCTTTTCTTTTGTGGTGCAAAGGCTTAATAGCCCGGATTCTGCTGGCCTGCCAGGCTCGGATTCGCATCCATCTCCGCCTTCGGGATCGGCAGGACGATCATGTGGAAGGTCCGGTCAAAATCCAGGTACTTGGAATAGTGGGCGGGCACCTTGCTGACCTTCGAGTCTTTCTCATCGACACGCTGGACCCGGAGGTTGTTGCGCATCAGGTCATACAGGCGGTGGCCTTCACCCACCAGTTCCTTGCGGCGTTCCAGGAGCACCCGGTCGAGCGTGACGGTCTCGCCTTCGACCGTATTGTCCGGATTGGCGCGACGGACGATCGGATCCAGGTATTTCACGGCATTGGCGTTGTCCTCCAGCTTGCACGCGGCCTCGGCGGCGTTCAGGTACGCCTCGGACAGACGGATCAGCGGGATGTTCGCATCGGCGACCGCTTCTCCTTCCTGCGGCTGGAACTTGTTGACATACGGGATCTTGCTGGAAATCGTGATGATCTTGTTCCGCACGTCTTTCGGATCGCTCTTGAGCAAGTTGTAGAACGAGACGGTTACGCAATAATCCTTGTAGCCCTCGCCGGAATTCAGGTAGCCGAGGCTTTCCTTGCCGGGGCTGTCGGTCGTCAGGTTGACAATCTCCAGCAGCACCTCGCCGGGCTTTCCGGCATTGGAGTCATTGGACCAGGCCGTCGGATACTCCTCGTTGGTCCAGAGGGCATAGCCGTTCTCCTCAGCACCTTCGATCGCCTCCTGTGCGGCCTTCAGGGCATTGGCGTTGTCGCCCTTGTACAGGTACACGCGGCTGAGCAGCGTCAGCGCACCCCATTTGTTCAGGTGTCCTTTCTGGAAGTCCTCGCCGATCAGTTCGCAGCCTTCCTTCAGGTCGGAGATGACCTGTTCATAGCACTGGGCCACCGTGCTGCGGGCCGGCTTGCTGTTGATATCCGCGGCCTTGTCCACGAGCGGGACGCCCAGGGATGCCCCGTTATCCATCGTATAGGGGTAGCTGTACAGGCGGAGCAGGTCGAAATAGGCCAGGGCCCGCAGGCACTTCGCCTCACCCTTGATGTTGTCACGCAAGGTCTTCTCGTCATCGTTCTGGGTCGGCAACTGGTCGATCTTGTTCAGAACGATGTTGCAGTTGGCGATCATGTTGTACAGGTAAGACCAGTGCGAGGCGGGCGCATTGTCCTTGGAGAAGTTGAAACGGTAGTAGTTGCCGGTACGCTTGGTCGAGGAGACGGCGATCATGTCGTCGGCGGTCACGTCGGCATAGTACACCAGCCGTCCGGAGTAGGCGTATGGATCCTGCATCGTATTGTAGACGCTGTTCAGGGCGTATTTCGCCTCGGACACCAGCTGGATGCTCGTTTCGGACGGAACGCGCGTCGAGGGCTCCAGGTCCAGCCAGTCATTGCCGCAGGATACGGCAGCCGCGCACAGGGCTATAAGGGAAAAGATTTTATAGGTTTTCATGTTCCGTGGCATTTTAGAAGTTGAGGTTGATACCGAAGGTCAGGGTCTTCAGCGGCGGCGTTCCCCAGATGGCATAGCCGCCGGAGACGGCTTCCGGATCGTAGTAGTCATACTTCGCCCAGGTCCAGAGGTTGTTGGCGGAGAAGTACAGACGGGCCGAATCGATGCGGGCCGCGCTGGTCCAGGTCTTGGGCAGGGTCACGCCGAAGGTCAGGGTCTTCAGGCGGATGAAGTCCGTGCTGTGGAGACGGCGGTCGGTGGTCACCTTGTTCATGGCGACGTCCGGGGATTTGATGAATGTCTCGAACTGGGTGACATCGCCAGGTTTCTTCCAGTTGTCCGCGTAGTAGGTCGGGATGTTGGCCTTCATGTCGTTGCCGCCATGCTCGGTCTTCTGGGCCCAGCGGTCATAGGAATAGCCTCCGAATTGGTAGGAGAACAGGAAACTCAGGTCGAACCAGCGGTAGCGCAGCGTATTGGAAAGGCCTCCGGTCAACTTCGGCTCGGCATGCTTGTCCAGCAGGATGGCATTCGCCTCGGTGTCATTTTCCGTAATGTCCTTGATGTAGTTGCCCTTCTCGTCACGCTCGTTGGTGTAGAACTGCGGGGCGCCCGTATCCGGATTGATGCCGGCGAACTCGATCATGTAGAAGGTCCGGTAGGAATGGCCGACGGAGTGGTTGAACACGCCGTCGATGATCTCCGTCTGCTCGCCGTCGAGGACGACGATCTCATTGCGGTTGTGGGCCAGGTTGAAGGTCGTATTCCAGGTGAAATCCTTCGTCTGAACGTTCATGGAGCTGATTTCCACCTCGACGCCGCGGTTGCGGACCTGGCCGATGTTGGTCAGGTAGGAGCCCAGGCCGTTGGTCATGGAGATCGGCAGGTCCATCAGCAGGTTCTTGGTGTTGCGGGTGTAGTATTCCATCGTGAAGTTCAGGCGGTTCCACAGGCCGAAGTCAATACCGAGGTTGAGGTTGTAGTTGGTTTCCCATTTGAGTCCTTTGTTTTCGATCTGGTTGATGCCCATGGCCGGCTCCAGGTTGTAGCCGCCGCTGACGGAACTCAGGCCCATGTAGCCGAAGTAGTCGGACGGAAGGGTACCGTTCACACCGTAGGAGGCCCGGAATTTCAGGTCGGTCAGCCAGTTGGAAACCGGCTGCATGAAACCCTCGCGGATTACGCGCCAGGCGCCGGACACGGACCAGAAATGACCCCAGCGGTTGTCCCGGTGCAGGCGGGAACTGCCGTCCACACGGTAGCTGCCGCCCAGGTAGTAACGGTTGTCGTAGTCATAGTTGACACGGCCGATGTAGGACACCAGGCGGGTCCGGCTCTGGCTGCCGCCGACGCCTTCGGTCTTCACGCCGTTGCTGATATCCTGGCGGGACGGGGTCGCAAAATTGGAAGCGTCGCCGGACAGGTAGTCGCTGTACTGGTCGTCGATTTCATAACCCAGCAGTCCGTCGAGGTGGTGGACGTCGCCCAGGGTCTTGTTGTAGGTCAGCTGGTTGGTCCACACGAGTTTGTCCATCTCGTGGAACTGGGCAGCCATCTCGCCGTTGACGTCGTCACCGTTGGAGGTCCGGGGGTCCGCCCAGTTCTTGCCCTTGGTGTAGACGAAGTCATAGGCGACGGTGCTCTTGAACTTGAGGTCCGGGATGATCTCGTACTGCGCCCAGGCCGTATTGAAGGAACGGGTGACCCAGTTCTTCTTGTAGTCATAGGTCTGGGAAAGCAGCGGGTTGCGGTCGTCGTTGCGGATGAACTCGCGGTTCCAGGTGCCGTCCTCGTTGTAGACCGGGTCGGAAGGGACCACGCAGTTTCGGGAGGAATAGAACGGCGAGGTATAGGAAGTGCCTTCGCTGTAGATATCCTGTTGCACCTTGGAGAACAGGATGTTGGCACCCAGGGACAGGCGGTCGGTCGCCATGTATTCGACATTGACGCGGGCGGAGAAACGCTCCATCTTGGAGGTCGCCGTGACACCGTCCTGGTCCAGGTAGTTCAGGGACGTGAAATACTTGAAGCGGTCCGTACCGCCGGACAGGGAGGCCTCATAGTTGGAATGGCGGCCCTTGCGGAAAAGGATCTTGTCCCAGTCGACATAGCCGCACCACGGAACCGGGGCATAGTCGTCGATGTTCTCATCGGCATAGGTCTTCGCCGCGTCCTCGGTATCGCCTTTACGGATTCTGTCGTTGTACAGGCCGGTCCACATGTAGTCCCGGCGCTGCTCGCCGCCCATGACCGGACGGAACGGCATGGCGAAGTCCGTCTTGCCCCAGTCTGCCTTGAAACTAACCTGCGGCTTGCCGGCCTTGCCTTTCTTGGTGGTGATGACGACCACGCCGTTCGCCGCACGCGAGCCGTACAGGGAAGCCGCCGCGGCGTCCTTGATGATGGTGATGTTCTCGATGTCGCTGTTGTTCAGCGTGGACATGATGTCCAGACCCGCATCGCCGCCGGCGGCGCTGATGTCACCGCTGCGCATCGGAATGCCGTCGATGACATAGAGCGGCGTTGAACGAGCCCATACCGCGGATGTTCAGGCTGGAGGCGGAACCCGGCTGGCCGGAGGTCTGGCTGAACTGCACGCCCGGGGCGTTGCCCTGCAGCATGTCCTGGAAGGAAATGGCCGGCACGTCCGCGAGCCGTTCCTGCTTCACGCTGGAAGCGGAACCGGCGTAGGCCGATTTCTTGAAGGTACCGTAACCGGTCACGATGACCTCGTCCATCAGGACGGCATCGGGATCCAGCTGGATGGAGAGCTGGGCTGAGGAAGTGACACGGACCTCCTTGTCGACATAGCCCAGGCAGGAGACGACGAGGGTCACCGGCAGGGACGGGACCTCCAGGGAGAAGCGTCCGTCAATATCCGTCGCCGCACCCTGGCGGGAACCTTTCACCATGACACCCGCGCCGATGACAGGCTCCTGCGTCTGTGCATCGGTGACGATGCCCTGCAGGCGGGTCGGTGCCGCCCAAGCCGGTTCACTGAAACCCAAACCGGCAAGCAGCACCAGGCAGCTGCAAAGAAGATTTCTCCACAGCACTTTGATGTTTGCAGATTTTAACATGAAGTAAGTCAATTGATTAATAGGATTGTAACCGTATATTCGATATATAAAACGTTTTTTCATGCGACAAATATACATAAATACAGCCAATTTGACCATTTTTCCGTCCTTTATAATAATTGATTCGACCAAAAAGTAGAATAGCATCTTTTGCACGAAAAACACTATCTTTGCGGTCCCATGGATATTTCACTCAGCGGACATTACGGCTACCGGCGCCTGCTCACTTCTTCGGTCCCGAGCATCCTCATGATGCTCGTCGGGAGTATCTACAGCGTGGTGGACGGGATTTTCGTATCGAATTTCGTCGGGACGACCGCGTTTGCGGCCCTGAACATCATCTGGCCCGCCGTGATGATCATCGGCGCCCTCGGACTGATGGTCGGGACCGGCGGAAGCGCCATCGTCTCCATCACGATGGGGCAGCGGGACCAGGCCCGGGCCAACCGCTATTTCAGCATGCTGATCCGGTTTACCCTGCTGCTGTCGGTGATTTTCATGGTCCCGCTCCTGGTGTTCATGGAGCCGCTAGGCCGGATCCTGGGAGCCGAAGGGGAGACCCTCCGGCAATGCGTCATCTACGGGAGCATCTGCACCATCGGACTGCCGGCCTTCATGCTCCAGATGTGCTTCCAGTCCTTTTACATGACGGCGGAAAAGCCCCAGCTCGGAACGGCGCTGTCCATCGCCTGCGCCGTCACGAACATGGCCCTCGACGCCCTGTTCATCATCGTGTTCAAATGGGGATTGGCCGGCGCGGCGGCCGCCTCGATGCTGGCCTGCTGCGTGGGCGGCTTCTATCCGCTCTGGTATTTCCGGAGCCGCCGCAACCGCAGTTCCCTGAAACTGGTTCCGGCCCGGTTCGAGAAAAAGATCCTCCTGCGGGCCAGCGGAAACGGCCTTTCCGAATACGTGGGCAACATCTCGTTCAACATCCTGGCCATCTGCTATAACCTGCAGCTGCTCAAGATGATGGGAGAAAACGGCGTGGCCGCTTACTCGGTCCTGCTGTATTTCGGCTACATCTTCGCCGCCATCTTCATCGGCTACAACATCACCGTCACTCCGGTCATCGGCTACAATTACGGGTCGGAGAACACCGCAGAGCTCAAGAGCCTGCTGCGGCACTCCGTCTGGCTGCTGCTGGGGTTGGGATCCGTGATGACCCTGGTCTCGGAACTGGCCGCCGGGCCGGCTGCACGCCTGTTCGTCGGCTATGATCCCGAACTCTGCGACTTGACTGAACATGCCATCCGGCTCTACATGCTCAGTTTCTTCATCGCCGGCATCAACCTCTTCACCTCCGCCTGGTTCACGGGACTGGGAAACGGCAAGGTTTCGGCGATCGTCGCCTTCATCCGCAACCTGGTCTTCGAGCTGGGCTTCGTCTTCCTGCTGCCGGCCGTGCTCGGCAAAGACGGCATCTGGCTGGCCGTCGATGCCGCCGACCTGTGCTGCCTGATCCTGGGTACGGCCCTGATCCTGGGCTATCGGAAAACCTATGGCTATTGAACGGGTTTGGCACGCGGTGTGCAGCATTCCGGACAGACGTATACCATGAAACGAACCGGATTCCTACCTGCCTTCCTGGCCCTCCTGCTCCCGGCCCTGCTCGTGTCGGGATGCGCTTCGCGCGGCCCTGAGGAAGATCCCGTCGCCCGGGAAATCCAGGCCCTGTCCTCTGCCAAGGAGCTGGGTCTGGTGGAATACCGCGTCCGGAAAATCATCAAGGCCGATGACGTCGGCGAGTGGTACAAACTGGGACAGCGGAAGATCCTCTTCAGCTGCACCGCCTACCTGAAAGCCGGTATCGACCTGTCCGCATTCTCGCTCGCGGATGTTGCCGCGGACCGGGAAGCGGGTATGGTCACGGTGACTCTTCCCCATGCGAAACTCCTGACCCTCAATATTCCGGCATCGGAGGTCCGGCTGGAATACGACCAGGTGACCCTCCTGCGCTCCTCCTTCTCCGCCCAGGAACGGAATGACCTGCTCCGCCAGGGAGAAGCCCAGATCCGCCAGAGCGTCCCGTCCCTCGGCATCCTCGAAAAGGCCGAGGAGAATGCGACCCTGTTCTTTGAATCCCTGTTCTCGAAAATGGGATTCGAAACCGTAAACGTACGATTTAAATAAAGGGGAACATGGCCAGGAAAACCTACCGGAAAACGATTACCATCACGGTCTCTCCCACCGTTATCCTGCTGGCGGTGCTGCTCCTGTGCATCGGCTGGACCCTCGTCCGGCTCAAGCGGACCCCGGATCCCAAGACGCTCCGGATCGCCGAGACCGCCGTCCTGGTCGAGCAGGTCAAAACCCTCGGGGAACTGACCACCGCCTGCTATTATGACGAACTCGTCCTCCAGGGTACCAAGCAGAATTATTTCTCCACGACCCCGCTTGGCGCCCTCGCCCGGGAAGGCCTCGGCCGGGATGTCGACGACCACCTGGTCCTCATCGCCCGGGGCACGGTCCGTGCCGGCCTCGATTTCCTGGAAATGGACGCGGAAGACATCCGTTTCTCCGGCGATACGGTGTTCCTCCGGCTACCGGAACCCCGGTACCTGGACGTCATCGTCAATCCTTCCGACTTCGAAGTCTTCGCGGAATCCGGTACCTGGACCCACGAACAGGTCTCCCGGCTCCAGGACACGGCCCGGGAACGGCTGATCCAGGGGGCTGACCATTACGGGCTCAAGACCCGGGCCTATGAAGGCGCCATGGACGCCATCACGACGCTGCTGGAAGCGGCCGGGTATACCCACGTCCGCTTCGACCACCGGCCATCCTATATCAAGCTGCCTCCGCTCCGTGACTGAGCCCGGTCCTTACGGACGGCCTGCCAGCAGGTCGACCACGCAGGACGTCAGGCGCGCCGTGGAATGGGTCCAGATTTCCTTGTAGGTACAATTGGACTGCATGGGGAAGTAGGGCTCGTCGTCGTTTTCGAAGGTCTCGATGCCGACGGGAACGGCCCCGACGACATTCCCGGCATACGCCCCGTATAACAACGGATAATCGTAGCCTTCCCCATAGACCGTGCTGAGGGCGAACGGGTTGAATCCCAGGACATATTCTACCTGACGGGCGGCGACGTCGTACAGGCCGCCGTCCTGCAGGGCCTCCGAGAGGATGAAACAGGCCTTTGCCTTGGCCAGCGTGACGGCGTTGAAACCGCGGAACTGGTAGGCGACGGGGAAGCGGCGCAGGTAGAAGCCGCCGCCGAGCGGAATACCGTTCCGCACCTGGGCGTTGTATTCTTCCAGCGTCGGCAGTCCGACGGCTTCCCCTTCGTGATAGAGGCCGGAATAATCCGTATTGTCCAATTCATAGACGGCGGCGGGCAGGAGTCCGTACGGTGCCATGACATCGGCCGTTTCCCGGTACCAGTCGGCGGCCGCCGCGAGGGAGGCACGCCACTGCGGGGCTTCCGGGTGGGAAGGAGCCGCCTTCAGCAGCATCGCTAGTCCCTGGACCAGACGGTGTTCCTGGCTCTGGTGATACCAGGCGAGGATCCGCTTGTGTTCTTTCCCTTCATAGAAGAAGCCGTGCAGGGGCATCGACCAGTCCGTCCGGCGCGGCAGTTGCTGGCAGGCCATGACGGTCCGGGCCCGCTCGGCGGCGACATCCAGATACTGTGCATCGCCGGTCAGCCGGTACAGCCGCATTGCAGCAGTGACGGCCATCGCCGTCAGCTCCGCCGTGTTTTCTTCATTAAGCTGGCTGTCGATCCGCCGGAGGGCGAACGCAAAGTCTTCTTCGGCAACCAGGCGGCACCAACGGGCGAAGACGGGGTCCGTCTTCTCAAAATGGGGGACGGCCATCGCCGCGTATTCGGCGCTGCGGAAATTGTCCGAGGCCCGGTCGGACGCGGTGCCGTCCATATCGTCCTTGTCGCCCCGGATGTTCATCGTCCAGATCCCGATGATCAGGCCGCCGGCCCGGTAGCCGTCTCCGAAACGGGTCCGGAGCACCCAGTTCAAGCCCCAGCGGGCCTCTTCCAGCAACCGGCCGTACAGGACGGGATCACGGTCCTGCATGAGGTCGGCCGCTTCGAGCAGGGCGATGCCGGACTCGGCGGTGTTGCCCGTTCCCTGGGTCAGGTCCGCCGCATCGTGCCATCCGCCCGCGATGCTGACGCTCCGCCCGTCGGGATGGTGCAGGAAGACATCCTGGTGGCACTCCTGGTGGATGCCGGGCTGATCGAAGCCGCAGCGTTCGGAGAAGTAGAAATTCACGGAATGCCACAGGTTTCCTTCATAGGCCGAAGGCCCGATGGCAAAGGGCCGGGAAGACACGTCCCCGCAAGTCAGCACATAGGTTCCGGACGTATCGAAGTCGCTGAAATCCAAGAGCATGAGACCATGGTCCATGGACTTTCCCCTCCCGTTGAACACCGTCCGGCCGCTGTCCGCATCCCGCAGCTGGAACGCCCGCGAGCCCCCCGCCGGAACGAGGGCCTGCTTCCGGGAACCGGTGGTATATCCGCAGTGGCTGTAAGCCATCGTGCCCTCCTTGAGGTCAAACCCGCGGGAATGCTCGGGGTCGACTTTTTCCAGGCGCATGTCCTCGACATACAGGTGCATCCGGTCCGAAGCGCCGGCCGTCTCGCCGTTCATCATCATCGAGGCAGACAGGCCGGTGACCTTGTCCCGGTACAGGTCGGGGATTTCCCAGATAATCTGCGTCCATTCCCCGGGCCGGACCGTGACGAAATGCTCCCCTTCGAAACGACCCGGCGTCGGCATCGGCTTGACCCCCTCGTTGTGGAGGCCGAAACCGAGGAAGACCAGGTAATATCCGGGCGCATCGACATAGACCCAGCATGAGAAACGGTTCCATTCGCGCAGGTCCTCCCCGTCCAGGGGACGGATGATGTCCGGCATGCCGTAATTGCGGTTGGTGGGGTTCTTCTTCTCCAGGGAAGCGGGAGCGTCCAGGTGGACGGAGCCCTTTCCGTTACGGGTGACGGTATAATCAGGCGAGATGGTACCGGGGACCGTGTGGCGGAGAGCGGCAAAGTCCTCAACCAGCGGCAGTTCCCGGCTCTTCAGGACGGGTTTTGCCTGCCACCGTTCCATTCCGGACCGGCCGGGGATCTCCTGCATGATCCGGTGGACCCGGTCGCTTTCCCGGATCTGGCGGACAAGGGCGGTATCGCTTTGGGCATTCGCCTGCAGCGGGGCGGCCAGCAGGACGAGGATGCCGATAAGGGTTCGACTACGTAGGAATGCCATGTTTTCTCAATGCGGATAAGGGAATAAGAGGACGATCCCCCGAAGGGAACCGTCCTCTTATCAGGATTAACAGATTAGAAATTCGGAACGTTCTTGTCCCACCACAGACGGGTGTTGCCGTTGTCGGCGCCACCGAGTTTCGAGACGGCTTCCGCCATCTGGTTGTTCCATTCGAAAGACTCCGGGAAGGTCATCCGCTTGACGATGTCGTCGTTCTTGAACACGCCCTGGCTCTCGTTCACCACCACCGGGAACACGATCGGGTAGCCCGTACGACGCTGCTCGGACCAGGCCTCCATGCCGTCCGGATAGGTGGCGATCCATTTCTGGATGATGATCTTCTGGAGCTTGACTTCGTTGCTGGCGGATTCATCCCACTTGGGAGAAACCTTGTTCAGATACGGGGAGTCGGCCGGAATGCTGTTGGCCGGATTCTTGACATCGACATAGGGAGCCGGCAGCTTGTCGCTCTGCAGATAGGCAGACGCATCGCCTGCGCCCCACTGGGTGAAGGAAGTCTGGACACCCTTCTCGTACAGGTCCTTGGCAGAACCGCCCATGTTCCAGCCGCGAAGTGCGCCTTCGGCCCGCAGGAACCAGCTTTCGGCGCTGGCCATGATCAGGCCCGGGTCGCCGCCGCTGAAGTTCGGGAAGGAATGGCCGCCGTACGTCTCCTTGACGGTCAGCGCAATACCCATACGGATACCCTTGTAGTCCGTGCCGAGGGTCTTGTCATTGGCCGGCTTGAAGTATTTCGGCATACGGGGATCCTCATAGCCGCCTAGGATACTTTCCATCACGGCGTTCATGCAGCAGTCGCCCCAGTCGGTTCCCAGGGTGGAAAGCGGGTGGACCCAGCCCTTTCCAACCACGGAGACCGTACCCTCTTCCAGGACGCCGTCCGCGACGGCGGCCTCAGCCTTCTGCTTGGCCAGGGTCGGATTCACCTTGACGATGCGCATCGCGGCACGCAGCTGGATGGAATTGGCGAACTTGACCCACTTGCCGAAGTCGCCGCCCAGCATCAGGTCGAACGGCTGGAAAGGCGTGGCGCCCGGATACTCGGCCATGAAGGCTTTCAGGGCAGCCTTTGCGGCATCCAATTCCTCGAAGACATGATTATAAGCCTCTTCCTGCGTATCGAAGGACGCACCGGTGGCGCTGGTACCGTACTTGCTGTACACGACCGGACCGTAGGAGTCGCTCACCCGGATCATGGCCACGGCCCGCAGGATCTGCGCGACGGCGTAGAAATGCGGATAGTCATCCTTACGGCTCTCGATGCTGGTGAAGATCGGGCTCATCACATCCCGGTAGGTCAGGTCCCACATGCCGCTGACCCAGGAGCGGATCAGGAACAACGTGGCGGGATTGATGTTGTTCTGGAACACGGTAGGGTGCATCATATAGCCGCACCATTCGTCCGCGGTCAGGTTCTGGGCCGTCTGCATCTCCCAAGCCCACAGGCAGGTATTGTTGTAGATACCCTGCTGGATGGTCGGGAAAAAGGCGCCCACGTCGTTGAAGTCGGCGGAGAGCATTTCATTCGTCACGCCGTAGGGATTGGTATTGTACTCTTCCCATTTGCTGCAGCCCTGCAGCGCAACGGCGAGCACGGCCAGTAATATAATGGAGTATACCTTGTTTTTCATGACAATCATAGATTAGAAGCCCAACTTGAGGTTGAAACCGAAGGAACGGGTGCCGGGGACACCGTAGAAGTCAACACCCTGCGCGCCCGAAGCAGCGGACATGCTGTAGTCGGTATCGTACGGAGCAGGGCAGTAGAACACGACCAGGTTGCGGGCCACGAAGGACAGCGAAGCGCTCTTGAGGACCTTCAGGTTCGCAAGCACCTTCTTGGGAAGGGCATAGCCGAGGGAGAGTTCGCGGAGGCGGATGTTGGTCGCATCGTAGACATAGTATCCGGAGATACCGTCACGACCGCCGACGCGGCGGTAGAAGCCGTTCACGTCCTTGATCTGATTGCCTTCGAATTCGACATAGCCCTTGTCTCTCGCTGCGGCGGTCGCTTCGGACACACCCTGGATGTCGTTCATCGCCTGGGTCAGGGACAGGGCGTCCCCGCCGAAACGGCTGTCGATCAGGAAGCCAAGGGAGATGTTCTTGTATTCAAGGGTATTGTTCCAGCCCAGGAGGAAGTCCGGGGTGGCATTGCCGATATAGGCAAAACCGTCTTTCTTCGTAGGAAGGCCGGTCTCGTCCAAAATGGCTTTACCGGAAGCATCCCGGTCAAAGACATAGCCGTAGAAATCGCCATAGGAACCACCCTCGGTGAGCCACATGCGGTAGGCATCGGAACCGGAGTCCGTCAGGACGAACTGCGTGATGTCCTCATGCAGCTTGATGATCTTGTTCTTGTTGTGGGACATGTTGAACTGGGACTTCCAGATGAAGTCACGGGTCATCACGGGCGTGATCGAAACAGAGGCCTCGATACCGGAGTTCTGGATGTTACCGGCATTGATGTAGTAGTAGTTGTAGCCACTGCCTTCCGGAGCCTTCAGGGTGAAGAGCTGGTTGGTCGTGTTGGTCTTGTACCAGGTGAAATCCACGGAGAGGCGGTTCTTGAAGAACTGCCACTCGGTACCGAACTCGAGGGAGGAGGAGATTTCCGGCTTGAGTTCGCCGAAAGCGGCCGTACCCACCGGGGTCACGGTACCATTGTAGTTGACCGAACCGGTCGGGTTGGTGATGCGCGTAGGCAGGTCGTTACCCACCTGGGCGTAGGAAGCGCGGATCTTTCCGTAGTTGATCCACTCCGGGAGGGTAAGCAACTCGCTCAGCAGGAGGGTGGCACCGACGGAAGGATAGAAGAAGCCCTTCTTGAAGCTGTCGGTGTAAGCCAACGCGGAAGACCAGTCGTTACGGGCGGTGACGTCGATGAAGAGGAAATCCTTGTAACCGAAGTTCGCGGTGGCGAACAGGGCCAGGTTCTGCGTACGCCATGCACCCTGGCTGAACTGCTGGGTGATCGTATTGGGGATGGTGAAGATGTTCGCGTAGGCCAGACCGGAGTTATAGGAACTCGAATACAGGGAATGGCTGCGGGAATCGGAGATGCTGCCACCGACCGAAGCGGTCACGGTGAAGTCGCCGAACTGCTTGTTGAAGTTCGCCAGGACGTCGGCATAGAGCTTGGCACCGGTGGACTGGCCGTATTCATACAGACCGTTCTTGTTACCGGCGAGGGAGACGTCCGTGGTCGCGTACATCTTGACTTCTTCGCGGTCGGCGTTGGCATCCAAGCTCGTACGGGCCTGCAGGTTGAACCAGTCCGTGACGTCCCACTTGGCCATCAAGCTGGCGATGATACGGTTGCGCACATTCTGGCGGCTCGTCCGGTTCGCAACCCACCAAGGGTTCTGCTCGGCGGGGCCGATGGACTTGTACCAGCTCTGGGCCATCAGGTTGCGGTCCGCGTCGAATTTCTCGAATTCCTTCGCATACTCGCTCACGTCATGGCCGACGGGGATGTTGTACAGACCCGGGATCGGGCTGGTGTAGGCACCGCCCGGACGGGGACGGTTCTTGACATCCTGATAGATATACTGCACGCTGGCGTCCACGGTGACGGCGTCCCACATGCGGGCCGTGTTCCGCAGCGTCACGTTGTGACGGCCGAAAGCGCTGTTGGGATAGATACCCCGGGAAGTCGTGTTACCGTAGGAAACGTAGGTCTGGTTCTTGTCGTTGCCGGTGGACACGGAAACCGTGTTCATCGTATTGATACCGGTCTGGAAGAAGCTCTTGATGAAAGCGATCTTGTCCCAGGACGGAGTCGCCTTGGCACCCCAGCTGTAGAAGCCGTCGCTCTCACCGTAACGGTTCTGCAGTTCAGGCAGATAGGCGACCGTGTCGAAGGTCGTGGTGGAGGAGAAGTCCACCTTCGTACCGCCGGCCTGGCCCTTCTTCGTCGTGATCATGATGACGCCGTTGGCCGCTTCGGTACCGTACAGGGCGGAAGCGGAGGCGCCTTTCAGGACGTTGATGGAGGCGATGTCGTCCGGGTTGAGGTTGGACATGCCGTCACCGCCGTCGTGGCCGCCGGACAGCAGGCTGTTCAGCTGGGAACCCTGGGAGTTGCTGATCGGAACGCCGTCCACGACATAGAGCGGCTGGTTGTTGCCGTTGGCGGAGCGGAAACCGCGGATGGAGACCTTGGTGGCGCCGCCCAGACCGGAAGCATTGGACGTGACGGTGACACCCGCGGCCTTGCCGGCCAGCGCGTTCATCATGTTCACGTCACGCGCGCGGGTGATGTCCTCGCTGCTGACGGACTGCGTGGAATAAGTCAAACTCTTGGCCTGACGCTGGATACCGAGTGCGGAGACCACCACCTCATCCAACAGGGAGGCGGAAAGCGTCAAAGCGACATCGACACGGCTGCGGCCGTTTACGGGAACTTCGGCTTCATCGTAGCCGAGCAGGGAGAACACCAGCGTCCCATTGGAAGGGACCTGAAGAGAATAGGAACCATTTTCGGAAGTGACCGTCGCCACGGAGGTATTCCCCTTCAGCGAAACAAACACTCCCACCAGCGGAGAACCATCGTCTCCATCTGTTACCTGACCGCTGACCGTCCCAGGAGTCTGGGCGCCGAGCCAGGTAGCCGGCACGAAGCATAGCATCATGCCAAGCAGCAGAACGCAACTTTTGATTGTTTTCATATGTGTTTAGAATGGTTGTTATCAGTGGGCATTCCTTCAGTTTTCCTGAAGTAAATGCGGCGCAAGATAAACAATACTTACTTGAAAACAAAGTTTTGGCTGCATAATTATTATTTTGAGTATTTTTTCTTATCTTGTGAGCCGAAATAACCTGGACAAAACATGAAAAAGTCTTTTATCCGTCGGATCACCGACCTCACCAAAGTTCAAAACCGCGCCGCTTTTGCCGATGTCGAGCAGAAGATCAAGCAGCATAAATACGGATCGGATGCCTTCATGAACATCCTGCAAAGCCGCTACTCCTGCCACGCATTCAATCACATACCCGTATCCGCCTCCAAACTGGAAATGATCCTTGAGGCCGGCCGGATGGCGCCGTCGGCTGCGAACTGCCAGCCGGTGCGTATCTGGGTGATCAAGAGCGAAGAAGCCCTCGCCCGCCTGCGGAAGATCCACCCCTGCTACGGGGCACCGGTCGTCCTGGTCGTCGGCTGCCGCAATGAAGAGGCCTGGGTCCGCGAGAGCGACGGCGTCATCGCGGCCAAGACCGATGCCGCCATCGTCCTTACCCACATGATGCTGACAGCCACCGACGCCGGTCTGGCGAACATGTGGATCTGGGACTTCGACCCCGCCAAGATCCGCGAGGCCTTCCCTGAGATCCGGGACCATGGCGTATACGGCCTGCTGGCCATCGGCCACCCGGCCGCCGGACAGGGCAAGCCCACGGAACTCCACGACCAGCGCAAACCCATCGAGGACCTGGTCAAGGAACTGTAAGGCATTTCTGACATAAAAAGGACTCCGCCCCGGCCAATGCCGGAGCGGAGTCTTTTATTCTACAGGGGCCTGCGGTTATTTCAGCAGTTTCTTGATGAAGTTCCAGACCCACAGAAGGACGACGGCGCCGATGACGGCGCAGACGATCTGACCATACCACTGTGCCCAGAAGGAACCGCTGGCTCCCAGCTTGCCCAGCAGCCAACCGCCGACGACACCGCCGAGAAGGCCGATGATGATGTTCCAGATCAGTCCGCCTTTCTCCTTGAAGACGAAGAAGCCGGCCAGCCAGCCTGCGACGGCTCCCATAAGTAATGTGATGATAAGATTCATGGCGTTGATGTTAAGTTATTTAGATACACATTACAAAGATAAGGATCATTCCCAAATAAACAAACATCGCCATAAACGCGGCTTGCATCAGTCCTTTCCGGACGGAATGTAACTTCGGAGGGCCTCGACGTAGGCGGCGAAGGCATCGCGCCCCCGGTCGGTGATGTGGCAGAGGGTCTGCGGCATCTTTCCCTTGAATCCCTTGGTCACCTCGATGTATCCGGCCTGCTGCAACTTGTCGAGCTGCACGCTCAGGTTGCCGGAAGTCGCACCTGTCTGGCCCCTCAGGTAGACGAAGTCTGCACTGTCGGTGCTGATCAGGATCGACATGACCGCCAGCCGGAGTTCCGAATGAAGCAAGGGATCCAGGGGCTTGAAGGTTTTCATACGGTCAGGCATACGCTATTCTCTCCCTTGTTTCTGCAGGATGACACCGGGTATGATCAGGGCGAACACGCCCAGGATGGCAAAGGCCAGGATCCGGTGCGGGGAACCGGAGGGCATGACCATCAGGAAGAGTGCTGCAAAGGTCGTGGCAACCAGGGCGGAGGCCGTGACAACCTTGTTTTCCAGGACCGCTCCGGACAGCGTCCCGCCCAGGCCCATCATCAACAGGATGATCAGTGACAGGTCAACGCTGAGCGCTCCTTCGACCCCGACGAGCGAACGGACGCCCCAGGCTACCCAGACCAGGGCGAAAAACCCGGTGGCGAAGATGCCGAACCACATCCAGATCTTCCCAAGCATGCGGCTGACCTCGGTATCCGGGACTTTCTCCCGGTTGCGGAACAGGGTCAGCATGCATACGAAGCCGATGACGGACATGGCGAACCAGAGGAAATTCCAGGCCGGGCTTCCCGTTTTCGTCCAAAGACCCCAGATGATAAAGGAGAAGAGCGTTACCAGCGCACCCCAGAGGATGAGCGGTTTACCGGAGTTCTTCGCAATCGTGCGCCGACTGCGTTCGATGGTCTCCGCAATGAGGCGGAGGCTGTTTTCTGCTGAAAGATTGTTTTCCATTTTCTTCCTTATTTGTGGGTTTAACCATGGGATCCCTTGCCGTTGCGCACCGGTCCGGGATTAAATCCCGATGCAAATATAAAGTAGTTTATTTTATAAACCAAATTATTTTGAAGATTTTTTGAATAATCTCCGCGCGGACACACACTTGACAGGGTCATGCATTCGTAAGGCATGATTGTTCGTTCTTGTTTCAATACCACCTCCTCTTCTCACATCAAAAGTTAAAGAACACCTGTCGCGCTACGATTGGCCTGACAGCCGCTGTACTGTTCTTTATGTGAGATATATAAGAGGGATAAAGAACAGAATACTGCATTTCACGGAGCTGAAAATGGAGCTACTGTTCTTTAAGTTTACACACATTCTTTAGCGATTGATTTGTGACGAGTTGACGAATCCGCTGATCGTCCCCGTTCAATCCATGCGCCGGAAATTCATGTACAGTTCTCCGGATTTTTTCTCTCCCTTTCCGTCTGTCATTTCCATCGTGACATAAATCCACATGACATTACCTTCCAGTTTTATGACGGATGCTTCTTTTATGCCAGCCAACGGGATAGAACTGAATCCGGAGAAAGTCTCGTCATTCCATGACATTTTCCCTTTCTCATACTTCTCCCACGTCCCGATGAAACACGCTTCCTGATAGGCACATCCCATGGAAACGAACGCATCTTCGCTATAATAAGCAGCATGATAAGGTACGTGATAATCAATCAGGATGCGCTTGCCTTCCATTTCTCGTACTGAGGCGTAGTTCTTGGACGGGAGATACCCCTGAAGTTCTTGGAATTCATCCAACAGGTCTCCCGATCCGATTCCGTCGTTATTCAGATTGAGCGTATAGCTGAAACTTGCGCTTTCAAGATAGTAGTCGCCACATACTGAATCACACATCTGTTCGAACGGATCTTCCAGTGTCTTTCCGCAGTTCAAAAACAAAAAAGGAATCAGGGACAACAATGCTTTTATTCTATAGGTCATGGCAGATTCTTTAAAGGTGCGGCAAAGATAGAGATAATCCTACTGCAATGTACCTGGTTTTCTATTCAAAACGGAGCGTGTTTTTTGCCAAATGGGGAATAGGGACGGACACCGAATCGGGGTTCTGCGCCTTCCCGGTGTCAGGCCCCCGTTTCGAATCTGGGGGCCTGACACCAAAACCCCTGCAGAAGGGCTTTTTGGTGTCAGTCATACCGGAATGATAAACAAACGCGGTCGGAGGCTGAGCGGGTAAGCCACATAAAAAACAAAAGAAGCTTCTCAGACCACTCTGGGAGGCTTCTTCGTTTAAAACCAAAAACAGGCAACCTTTCGGCTGCCTATTTGTTTTCAGAGCGGAAAACGAGACTCGAACTCGCGACCCCGACCTTGGCAAGGTCGTGCTCTACCAACTGAGCTATTTCCGCAAACTTCGCTTTTCAGCGCCCGTTTTGGTGAATCGGGATTGCAAAGTTACGACAAATTCTGAAACCTGCAAATAATTTCTCAGTTTTTTTGCTAGTCGATGCCTTGCTCCGCTTCGAAAGCCTTGCCGGGAACCACGCAGGGTTCGATAATATCACCGGTACGGAGATAATGGAAACCGGGTTCGAACAGGACGGGTTTGTACTTGGCGAAATCCAGTTTCCCCTTATCATTCAGGAGTTCCTCGCGGGCAAAGGTCTCACGGACCTTGCAGATCAGCAGATAGCAGCCGTTGGCATCGTAGATGTCCAGCAGGTCGAGGGCCATCGATACCGGGGCGTCGTCGATCAGGGGAGCGCCGTTGGACGCCGGAGTCCAGTCGAACACGCCGCTCTTGTCGACCTTGGCGCCGCTGACGATGCCGACGTAGTCGGCGCGCGGGATCAGGTCTTCATCCAGGAAATTGACGCTCAACGCCTTCTCGGCGCGGATGCCATCGCAGGTATAATGCGTTGCCGTCACGCTGAGGGTCACGACATTGGCATCGCCGATACCGGTCCAGGCGACTTCGAACCAAGCCGGTTTGCCGGCTACCATGGCACCGACCACGCAGATCGGGGTCGGGAACGCCGCATTGAATACACCGATGTTCTTTTTCATATCTGTTGAATGATTTGATTCTACACTTCCACGCAGGCAGAGAACTCGCGGAGGAACCGCATGTCGTTCTCGAAATAATGACGGAGGTCATTGACCTGCCACTTGAGCATTGCGATGCGCTCGATGCCCATGCCGAAGGCGAAGCCGCTGTGCTTCTTGCTGTCGATGCCGCTGGCTTCCAGCACGTTCGGGTCTACCATACCGCAGCCCATGATCTCCAGCCAGCCGGTACCCTTGCAGATGTTGCAGCCCTTGCCCTTGCAGATGTTGCAGCTCACGTCGACCTCGGCCGACGGCTCGGTGAACGGGAAATAGGACGGACGCATGCGGATCTGGGTGTCGGCTCCGAACATTTCGCGGGCGAAGAGCAGGATCGCCTGCTTGAGGTCGGCGAAGGACACGTTCTCATCGATATAGAGGCCTTCCACCTGGTGGAAGATGCAGTGCGCACGCGCGGAAATGGCTTCGTTGCGGAACACGCGGCCCGGGCAGATCACGCGGATCGGCAGGGACTGCTTCTCCATCGTCCGGACCTGGACGGAGGAGGTATGGGTACGGAGCAGCAGCGGATTGAGGTGGCCGACCGACACGAAGAAGGTATCCTGCATGTCGCGGGCCGGGTGGTTCGGCGGGAAATTCAGCGCCTCGAACACGTGGTAATCATCCTCGATTTCAGGACCTTCGGCCACATCGTAGCCGAATTTGCGGAAAATGCTGACGATCTGTTCGCGGGCGATGGAAACGGGATGGCGGGAGCCGAGTTCGAAATTGTCGCCGGGCATCGTCGCATCGAAGGCCGGCGCACTGGCTGCCGCGGCCGTTTCGGCCGAAGCCTTCAGAGCTTCGATCCGGGCGGTGGCTTCCTTCTTGAGCACATTCAGCCGCTGGCCGAATTCCCGTTTCAGCTCCGGGGCAATGGTCCGGAAATCCTCGAACAACTTGGTGATCTCACCTTTCTTGCCCAGGAACCGCACGCGCGCTTCTTCAACCTCTTTTTCCGTCTTGCACTGGAGAGCGCCAAGCTCAGCCAGGATCTGTTCAATCTGCTCTTTCATCTTCAAATTCGCTAAATATCCCGCAAAGATAACTATTTCTTACCATTTGCGGCGGCCTTTGCCGCCTTTTCCTGCCGTTTCGCACGCGCCTTCTGGGCCCGGGCGGCGCCGGACTTGAGGTATTTTGCCCATTGCTGTTCGGTGAATACCTCCTTGTATTTCTTCTCGATCTGCTCCATCCAGCGGTCCTGGGCGGCGACATACAGGTCGGTATTGCCGACCTTGGCCTTCTGCAGGTCCTTCAGTTCGGCATCCATGGCCACATAGTCATGCTGCAGGGTCGAATCAACATAGAACAGCTGCCAGTCCTCCAGGTCCAGCAAACTGGCGAGCCGGTCCGCCTCCTGGGTGGCCAGTTCTTCCATGGTCGGCTGCTTCTTGTCATCCTGGGCCTTGACGACGGCCGGCAGGCAGAAAAGCAGGAGCGTTACGATGGCTGTAAGAGTCTGTTTCATTTCAAGGATCATGTTTGTATCTCGGCAAAAATAATCATTAATGGAGAATAATTGGTATTTTTGTCAAACAAAATGTCTTTCCTTAAAAAATTCTTAGATTTGCAATTTAATCAACGCATCAGATACAAATGAAAACGAAAGTGATTCTCTGCACCCTCGCCGCCGCGGCCCTGACGACCGTCACGGCCCTTCCCGGCGATGCCTGCACGAATGTCATCGTCACCCGGGGTGCCAGCGCCGACGGATCCGGCATGGTCTCCTATGCGGCGGACTCCCATTGGCTCTTCGGCGAGCTGTATTTCCGCCCGGCCGCTGACTGGAAAGCCGGCGCCATGCGGAAGGTATACGATTGGGACTCTGCCCGTTATCTCGGTGATATCGACGAAGTTGCCCATACCTACAAGCGCGTCGGCAACATGAACGAGCACCAGCTCATCATCGGCGAAACGACCTTCGGCGGACGCGAGGAACTGCACGATAAATACGGCGGCATCGACTACGGCTCGCTGATCTACATCGCTCTGGAGCGCTGCAAGACCGCCCGCGAGGCCATCGAATGCATGACCTCCCTGGCCAATGAATACGGCTACTATTCCGAAGGGGAAAGTTTCTCCATCGTCGACAAGGAAGAAGCCTGGATCCTCGAGATGATCGGAAAGGGCACCGTCATGCGCAACGGCAAGAACATGAACAAGGGCGTCGTATGGGTCGCCCGCCGCATCCCGGACGGGATGATCAGCGCCCATGCCAACCAGGCCCGCATCACCACCTTCCCGCTGCAGGATCCTGAGAACTGCCTCTATTCCAAGGATGTCATCTCCTTCGCCCGCCGCATGGGCTACTTCGAGGGAGAAGACGCCGACTTCAGCTTCGCCGATGCCTATGCCCCCCTCGATTTCGGAGCCATGCGCGGCTGCGAGGCCCGGGTCTGGAGTGCCTTCAACATCCTCAGCAACGGCTGGTTCACCTATGAAGACGAAGAGACCGGCCGCATGGTGACCAAGGACGCGTTCACCTTTGTCGACTATGCCCTCGGCCACAACCCGAAGAACCGCCTCCCGCTCTGGATCCAGCCCGCCAAGAAACTGACGGTCAAGGATATCGCCGATGTCATGCGGGACCATTACGAGGGGACTCCGCTGGACATGACTTCCGACATCGGAGCCGGTGGCAACGCCCTTCCGTACCGCTGGCGTCCCATGACCTTCGAATATGACGGCAAGACCTATACGAACGAGCGCGCCATCGCGACCCAGCAGACCGGTTTCTGGTTCGTCGCCCAGAGCCGCGGCGCCTTCCCGGACGTCATCGGCGGCATCATCTGGTTCGGCACCGACGATGCGGCAACCTCCTATCTTACCCCGATCTACGCCAATGTCACCAAGGTCCCGAAGTGCTTCGAAGAGGGCAACGGCGACCTGATCACCTATTCCGAGACGGCTTCCTTCTGGGTCAACAACCGCATCGCCAACGACTGCTACCGGATGTACGACCAGATGGCCCCGTTCGTGCGCGAGAAGATCGATAAATTCGAGAACGACCAGCTCAAGCGCATCCGCCAGATCGACAACGAGGCCCTGGACCTGTATGCCAAGGTCGCCGACAAGGAGATGCAGAAGGCTGAAAAGAAGGGATACAACTACAATCCTAAGGAAGACACCGGCGACCTTTTCGCCAATGTCAAGCGCCACCTGACCAAGTACTCCACCGACACGGCCCAGGAGCAGTTCAAGGTCTGGAAGGAACTGGAAACCACGATGCTGATCAAGTTCATCGACGGCAACGTCAAAGCCCAGAACGCCGACGGCAGCTTCAAGCACAGCGACATGTCCGTCCACATTCCGGAGGGGCTGACCCAGCCGGGTTATACCGAACTTTGGAAGCAGGCCGTCGCCACGAGCTACGGCGAAATCCTCCAGGTCGTTCCGACCGAAGAGGCTGAATAATTACATGTCGGCCAGCGTAAAGAGTCTGGCATCAATGACATAGTCCTTCAGGGAGCCTTTCCGCAGTGAAGCCACTTTCGCGAGGAAAGGCTCTTTTTCGAAGTCTTCCGCCCGCAGTTCGACGTCGCCGACCAGGACCCTCCTGGCCCGCGGCGGGAAGCCGAGGATGTCAATCTCGTGGCCGCCGGCATGCACCGAGGACCATTCTCCGCCCAGCTCCTGGTAGCCGCTTTCCTCGCGGAACTTCCGCAGGAACCACTCCCGCAGCGCCCAGCGGGCAAAGACCGGGAAATCCTTCCGGGCCCGCTGTTTCAGGACATCGAGCCGGCCCAGTTCCAGGTCCGCCCGGCCGGCTTCGACATAGCGCAGCCAGAACCGCAGCCCCGGATCGGCGATCTCGTAGCGGACCACCCCGCGGCTGGCCGGACCGGCCAGCATCGGCCGGCATTTGCGGACCAGTTCATATTCCTTTTCCAGTTTTGCCAGGTGGCCGCCGATGATGGTGCCGCCCAGCCGGTCCTCCAGCTCGGGCTGGGAGACAATGCCGCTGGCAAGCAGCTGAAGGATAGAAAGATAGATTTCAGAATTCTTGCCCAGCATCCGGCAGAGCCGGCGCTCCTCGTCCCGCAGGAAGGGGGAGCCTTCCGAGAAATAGAAGTCCAGGATTTCGTCTTTGGTCTTGCATCCGGCGTCCGTCAGCCAGCCCACCCGGTTGGGCCTTTCGCCCGTAACCATGAACGCCGTCAGCAGGTCTTCTCCCGTCAGTCCCAGCACCTCCTTCATCTGTTCGGCTTTCAGCGGCCCTACGGTCAGATGGAGGTCCAGGATCCCGATCAGCGGGGAATTGTCGCGGGAGGAGATCCGCTGGGCCAGCAGACGGTTCGAGCAGAGGAGCAGCAGGTTGAGGTGCGTCTTGTTGCGCCGCGTGCGGAAACTGTCCCGTAAGGATTCAAAGTCTTTGTCGGAGAGAAGCTGGCACTCGTCGACAATGACGGTGAACGGTTCCTTTTCGGACACGTACATCAGGTAGTCCACGAGCGAGACCAGACGGTCCGCGTTGCTCGGCACCGAAACGCCCGGAAGCAGCGCCTTGGCCTGGGCAATCCATTCCGCCATCTGCAGGGCGTCGGCCTTGGTCCCCAGCCGGAAATACAGCACGGGTTCGCTGCGGTACGCCTCGGCCACCAGGGCCGTCTTCCCGCAACCACGGGGGCCGGAGACCAGGGTCATGCGGCTGGCTTTGGTCTGGGCCATCCACCATTGGCGGTGGAGCAGGGTCAATTCATCTTCCCGACAAAGCAGTTTCATAGCGATTAAGTTAATGAAAATAAAACAAGCGTTTGGCAAATTTAGCCAAACGCTTGATAAAAAACAAGATTCTCCGCAATGCTTGGAAGGGCAGGGGCTCGTTTAGTTGCGGAGGACCACCTGCTCTCCGGCCACGTCGACGGTAATGGCGGAATCCTTCCGGACCGTGCCGGAGAGGATGGCCGTAGCCAGTTGGTTGACCAGTTCGCGCTGCATCAGCCGTTTGACCGGCCGGGCACCGTAGGACGGGTCGTATCCCTTCTCCGTCATGTAGTCCTCGAAAGCCGGGGTGAAGGTCAGCTGGATGCCGTCTTCGGTCAGCTTGGCCTGGAGCTCCCGCATCTGGATGTGCAGGATCTCGCGCACGTCGCTCTTGGTCAGCGGGTCGAACATCAGGATCTCGTCGATCCGGTTCAGGAACTCCGGCCGGACCGTCTGCTTGAGCACGTCGATCACCTTGCCCTTGCACTCCTCGAGGAGCTGGCGGCGGCGGGCGATGGCGCCCATGTCGGCCTGCGGATCCTTGCCCGTCACTTCGGGCAGCCGCTCCATGTAGGCCTGGATCAGCTCGGAACCGGCATTGGAGGTCATGATCAGGATGGTGTTCTTGAAGTCCAGCGTCCGGCCCTTGTTGTCGGTCAGACGGCCGTCGTCCAGGACCTGCAGCAGGATGTTGAACACATCCGGATGCGCCTTCTCGATCTCGTCCAGCAGGACCACGGAATACGGTTTGCGCCGCACGGCTTCGGTCAGTTGGCCGCCTTCATCGTATCCCACGTAGCCCGGAGGCGCACCGATCAGCCGGCTGACCGTGTGCCGCTCCTGGTATTCGCTCATGTCGATACGGGTCATCATGTTCTCATCATTGAACAGGAACTCCGCGAGGGCCTTGGCCAGTTCGGTCTTGCCGACGCCGGTCGTTCCCATGAACAGGAAGGAGCCGATGGGACGCTTCTCGTTCGACAGGCCGGCCCGGTTGCGCCGGACCGCATCCGCCACCGCCTGGATGGCCGGATCCTGGCCGATCACCCGCTTGTGCAGGGCTTCTTCCATCCGCAGCAGCTTCTCCTTCTCGCTCTCCAGCATCCGCTTGACCGGGATGCCCGTCCACTTGGCCACGACTTCCGCGATATCTTCCGGGGTAACCGCCTCGGTGACAATCGGATCCTTGATCTGGGCCTGCTTGGCCGAAAGGTCGTCGATCCGTTTGCTGAGCTCGGCCATCCGGCCGTAGCGCAGCTCCGCGACCTTGCCGTAATCGCCGGCACGTTCGGCCGCCTGCGCCTGGATCTTGTAATCTTCCAGCTGCTGGCGGGCCTCCTGCAGGTCGTTCAGGATCCCTTTTTCCTCATTCCACCGCTTCATCAGGGCATCCCGCTGGGTGCCGAGATCGGCGAGCTGCTGCTCGATCTTCTCGAGCTTCAGGCTGACGCCTTCGCGTTTGATGGCTTCCTTCTCGATCTCCAGTTGGCGGATCTTGGAGTTCAAGTCGTCGATCGGCTCCGGTACGGAGTTCATTTCCAGCCGCAGTTTGGACGCCGCCTCATCGATCAGGTCGATGGCCTTGTCCGGAAGGAAACGGTTGGTGATATACCGGTGCGACAGGTTGACGGCCGCGATCAGGGCATCGTCCTCGATGCGCACGCGGTGGTGGTTCTCATATTTTTCCTTCAGTCCACGCAGGATCGAAATCGATTCCGCGGGCGACGGCTCGTCGACCATGACCATCTGGAAACGGCGTTCCAGGGCCTTGTCGGCCTCGAAATACTTCTGGTACTCATCCAGGGTCGTCGAACCGATGGTCCGCAGTTCGCCGCGGGCCAGGGCCGGTTTCAGGATATTGGACGCATCCATGGCACCGGGGGTCTTGCCGGCA
>JAFUUB010000071.1 GCA_017483985.1 Bacteroidales bacterium
CCTTCCCGCCACGCAGGTCCTGCACCTGGCCGCCCTGCAGCGCGGTGCCTCAATCCTTCGCGTCCACGACGTCGCCGAAGCCGTCCGGACCGTTGCCCTTTACCGGGAATTATCCTGAATTATTCCTATCTTTGCATGATTATCCCCCTATCATGAAAATGAAAAGACTTCTTACCCTATTCCTGGCCGGTTTCCTGCTGATCCCGGCCGGCTGCATCGACAAGGACTACAATCTCGACGACCTCAAGATTGAGGGTCGACTTTTCACGAACCTGGAAGTCCCTGTCGGCAATTTTGAGGAAATGCGCCTGGAGGAACTGGGCGTCGATCCCTCCATCGTCCTTCCGGACGCCTCCGGCCGCATCGTCATTGCCACGCAGGCCGACATTACCGGCCTGGATTTCAATTTTGAAGACGATTTGACCTTTGAAGAGGCCGAGCTGCATACCGTCCTCGAGAATACGATTCCGCTCGACTTTTCGCTGGCGATCGTTCCCATCGACGCGGAAGGAAACCCGATACCGGATATTTCCATTTCCCTTGAGGCAGACCAGGACCCGGCCGTCAAGGCCGGTGCCGTCGGCTCCCCGTCGAAAAACCCGCTGACCATCCGCCTTACCTGCAACGGTACGCTGGTGATGGACGGACTGCGTTTCGTCCTGGACGGCCGCACCGGAAAAGGGCACGAATGGGAACGCCTCAGCAACGAACAGGGCATCCGGCTGACCGACGTATACCTCCGGATTCCCAAGGGTTTCAAATACGCCACTGAAATCTAAACAGCCGAGCCATGAGAAAGACAGCCCTCCTCTTCGCACTTTGCCTGACGGTCCTCAGCGCCTCGGCCCAGAACACCTTCCGTTCCGCCTATTTCATGGACGGTTACCTGTACGCCCATTCCATGAACCCGGCTTTCTACGCCAACCGCAATTACATCGGTCTGGGCGTGGGCAATGTCGGAGTGCAGACCCAGTCCAACCTGGGTGTCAGCACCTTCTTCTATCCCGCCGGGAGCGGCAGTACCGTCAACAGTTTCCTCAGCGACGCCGTCTCCGCCTCGAAGTTCCTCGGCAAACTCCGCCGGCACAATACGGAAAACATCAACGCACAGCTGGACGTCGTGAACTTCGGTTTCTGGACCAAACGGAACCAGTTCCACAATTTCAGCCTTTCCGTCCACGTCATCGAAAGCGCCGCCGCTCCGTATGACCTCTTCCGCTTCCTCAAGGAAGGATCCACCAACGGCAACACCTATGACCTGTCGGGCTTCTCGGCCCGGGGCCGCGCCTATGCCCAGGCCGCCTATGGCATCTCCATGCCCATCGAAGGCCATCCGGAAATCCGGGTCGGCGGCAAGGCCAAGGTACTGGTAGGACTGGTTTACGCCGACATGCGGTTCAACCGCTTCGACGTGACCATGACCGGGGATCGCTGGACGGTCGACACCGACGGTACGCTCCGGGCCAGCAACCTCCCCGCCGCAAAGACGCAGGGATCCGTCCCGATCAGCGACGTGTTCGACCTGGACAGTTTCGACCCGGAGAACATGCGTCCCAGCGGCATCGGAACGGCCATCGACTTCGGCGCCACCTGGCAGGTCCTGCCCTGGCTGGAACTTTCCGGATCCGTCACCGACCTGGGCTTCATCCATTGGAAGCAGGATGTCCGCATGGGGACGACCGGCACGTGGGAATACGCGGGTTTCGACAACATTCCCGTGAATGGCGACAATTCCTACCAGGACCAGCTGGACCGGAAGATTGACGAGCTGGACGAACTGACACGCTTCCACGATACCCAGAAAGGCTCTCCCTTCGATTTCCTTCCGGTTACCGTCTACCTGGGCGCCGAAGCCCGCGCCAGCTCCTGGTTTACAGGAGGCCTGCTGGCAACCGCACGGGTGGAAGGCCCTTATTCCTGGGCGGAAATCCGGGCATCCGGGAATGTGGAACCCGCCCATTGGTTCGGGCTGTCCGGCAGCGCCGCCTACGGCAGCTTCGGACCGAAACTCGGAGCGGCCCTCAACCTGCGCATGCCGGTGCTCGCCCTGTTCGTCGGCGCGGAGCTGTCCTCCCTGAAGTTCGTCAGCAACAACCCGAACGGAAACAACAAGATCAAGGATATCCTCAACGGGGACAGTATCGTGGTTCCCCGTGACAACCTCAACCTCAACCTGGCCGTCGGCCTGAACTTCACCTTCGGGAAGACCGCCGCCAAACGTTTGCATCCGACACCCCAACCTGAGCAATAAAGCATCATGAACCATCTTCTCGCAGTCTCCCCCGTCGACGGCCGTTACGCCGCCAAGACCCGTGCCCTGAGCGCCTATTTCAGCGAATACGCCCTGATCAAATACCGCATCCGCGTCGAGATCGAGTATTTCATCGCCCTGTGCGAACTCCCGCTGCCCCAGCTGGTGGACTTCGACAAAGGCCGGTACGCCGACCTGCGTGCCATCTACCGAGACCTCACCCCGGAGCAGGCCCTGCGCGTCAAGGAGATCGAGAAGACGACCAACCACGATGTCAAGGCGGTTGAGTACTACATCAAAGAACAGCTCAAAGACTTGGGCATCAGCCGGTGGGGAGAATTCATCCACTTCGGCCTGACCTCCCAGGACATCAACAATACCTCCCAGCCGCTGATGCTCAAGGAGGCCCTGGAGGAAGTCTACCTCCCGGCCCTGCGCGAAGTGGTGGACATCCTGGCGGCAGATGCCGAGGCCTGGAAGGACATCCCGATGCTCGCCAAGACCCACGGCCAGCCGGCCTCCCCTACCCGCGTCGGAAAAGAATTCATGGTTTTCGTCGCCCGCCTGCGCGAACAGCTCCGCCAGCTTGCCGGCATGACCTATCCCGCCAAATTCGGCGGCGCCACCGGCAACATGAACGCCCACAAGGTCGCCTATCCGGACATCGACTGGCCGGCCTTCGCCGACCGCTTCGTCGCGTCCCTGGGCCTGCAGCGTTCCTGCCCGACCACCCAGATCGAGCACTACGACAACCTGGCTGCCCTCTTCGACTGCCTCCGGCGGATCAACACCATCCTCATCGACCTGTGCCGGGACATCTGGACCTATATCTCCATGGAGTATTTCCGCCAGCGGGTGATTGCCGGCGAAGTCGGTTCCTCCGCCATGCCCCACAAGGTCAACCCGATCGACTTCGAGAACGCCGAAGGCAACCTCGGCATGGCCGATGCCGTCCTGACCTTCCTGTCCATGAAGCTCCCCATCTCCCGGCTCCAGCGCGACCTGACCGACTCGACCGTCCAGCGCAACATCGGCGTGCCGGTCGCCCACGGGCTCATCGCCCTGGCTTCCCTCAAGAAGGGGCTCGGGAAACTGATCCTCAATGAAAACGCCCTGCGCGCCGACCTGGAGCGCAACTGGGCCGTGGTCGCCGAAGGGATCCAGACCATCCTGCGCCGGGAAGGCTATCCCAACCCGTACGAAACGCTCAAGGCCCTGACCCGTACCGGGGCGGCCATTGACGAAAAGGTGATTGCGGATTTCATTGAGACGCTGGACGTCTCCGAATCGGTGAAAGCGGAACTCCGGGCCATCACGCCCTGGAGCTACACCGGATTTTAGCGCTCCACGTAGACATCGTCGCCGGGGGCGGCGAAATGGAAATTCTCCCGGGCATACTCCTCGAGCGTGTCCCGGTCGGTGGACAATGTCCGGATCTGCTCGTCCATCCGGTTGATCTCCCGTTTGTACCACTCGATCTGCCGGTTCTGCTGGCGCAGTTCCAGCCGGGCACGCATCCAGCGGACGAGGTTGTCGTCGCCCAGGAAGAGGACCCAGACCAGGATCAGCGCCGTCGCGATGGTCGCATAGCGGATGAAACCCCGGTTCTCTCCGTTCCAAATATCCTTCAGTTTGCCCAATTTCAGGTTGATTTAGCAGATTATCTTCGCAAAAATAGTTAAATTTGGGGGATTAACAGACAATTAACTAAAAAAGATCATACCATGAAACCTACTTTGCTTGTCCTTGCCGCCGGAATGGGCAGCCGTTACGGTGGACTCAAACAGATAGACGGCCTCGGCCCCAATGGAGAAACCATCATCGACTATTCCATCTATGACGCCGTCCAGGCCGGATTCGGCAAGGTCGTCTACATCGTCCGGGAGTATTTCCGCGAGCAGATGGAGCAGACCGTCCGCGCCAAATACGCCGGCGTGACCTGCACCGACGGCGAGCCGCTCGAATTCGTCTTCGTGACCCAGGAGCTGGACAAGATCCCGGCCGGATATACCCTCAACCCGGAGCGCCAGAAACCCTGGGGCACCGCCCATGCCGTCCTGATGGCCAAGGATGTCATCCACGAGCCCTTCGCCGTCATCAACGGCGACGACTACTATGGCAAGGATTCCTTCCGCATCCTCGGCGACTGGCTCCGCGCCCATGAAAACACCGAAGGCTCCTACAGCATCGTGGGCTTCGAACTGGAGAACACCCTGAGCGAATCCGGCGGCGTGTCCCGCGGCATCTGCTTCTATGACAAGGACCAGCATCTGACCGACGTGGTCGAGCACCTGAACATCGCCAAGGAAGCCGACGGGGTCGTCTACGGCGACAATTCCGTCAGCGGCGAGAACCATGTCGTCCTCGACGGCAAGGCCCTCTGCTCGATGAACATGTGGGGCTTCACCCCGGATTACTTCGCCAAGAGCGAGGCCATCTTCAAGCGCTTCCTGGACAAGAACATCCAGGAGCTGAAGAAGGAATACTACATCCCGTTCGCCGTCGACACGATCGTCAAGGGCGGACTGGGCAAGTGCGACGTCCTTTCCACCCCGAGCCGCTGGTTCGGCGTCACCTACAAGGAAGACCGTCCGGCGGTCGTGGCCAAGTTCCAGGAACTGGCCGACAAGGGCATCTATCCGTCACCCCTTTACAAATAGCCCCATGGCCTTCTTCAAGAAAAGCAAGAACCAGAATTACGACGTGTTCAGCGGCTTTGCCTGGCACGTCCCGGGCGTAAGCGGCATGTTCGGCCTGCTGGGCTGGCTGCTCCTGGGCGCCATCCTGGGCAGCATCGTCACGGTGGTTTTCATGGGCCTGATGCCCGGTGCCGGGGAAGAATACGCGACGCTGATTTCCTATCCGCTCATGTTCCTCCCGGCGATGATTGCCTCGAAGCATATCAGCAACCGCAACATGCTGTTTGACAATGGCTATGCCATCGACAGCAGCCATTTCGGCCGTTTCGGCGGATGGGGCGTCGCCCTGCTGTGCATGCTCGCGACTTTCGCCGCCGCCTTCTGCATGGACGCCGTCAACGCCCAGATGCCGGACATGCCGGAATGGCTGGAGAACGCCCTTAACAGCATGACCCAGGGCACGTTCTGGGTCAATTTCCTGGCGGTCAGCATCTTCGCCCCGATCTTCGAGGAATGGCTCTGCCGGGGCATGGTGCTCCGCGGCCTGCTGAACTATCAGAAGCCGGATGGCACCCGCGGCCTCAAGCCCGTCTGGGCCATCGTCATCTCAGCCGCCTTCTTCGCCATCATCCACATGAACCCGTGGCAGGCCATCCCGGCCTTCGCCCTCGGCCTGCTCTTCGGCTATGTCTATTACAAGACAGGCTCGCTGAAGCTGACCATGCTCATGCATTTCACGAACAACACGGCAGCCTTGCTGCTCAGCCAGTTCGCGGAACTGGACGCCGTGGAGAGCTGGATGGACCTCATGCCCCTTCCGGCCTACATCCTCCTGGCCCTCCTGTTCCTGTGCTTCCTGTACTGGTTCGTCAAAGAACTGGGCAAGATCGAGCAGCCGAGGCCGCAGGGCAACAGCGACGAGATTCCGGTCACCAACGAACTGCCGTAAATGGGAGTGAAGCACCAGATGGCCCTGCTGGGGGGCCTGTCCGTTTTCCTGCTGAGCGTACCGTTCCTGGTTCCGCACACCGGGTGGGCGGCCCTTGTCGGGCTCGTCCCGCTCCTGTGTCTGGAGAAGGTCGGTTCCGAAGCGGGCGTGAAGCGGATGTGGCTCTGGTACTATGGCGTCTTCGTCCTCTGGAACGCCGCGACCACCTTCTGGGTCTGCAATGCCACGGTCGGCGGCGGCATCTTTGCCGTACTGGCCAACGCCCTGCAGATGGCCGTGGTCTTCGCCCTGTTCCGGGCAAGCAAGAAAGTCTTCCGGGGCAGCGTCCCGTATCTCTTCCTGGCTGCGGCCTGGATCGCCTGGGAGCGGTTCTATTTCAGCGCCCAGATCTCCTGGCCTTGGCTGACCCTGGGCAACGCCTTCGCCCGGACCCTCACGCTGGCGCAGTGGTATGAATTCACCGGGACCCTCGGCGGTTCCCTGTGGATCTGGGCCTGCAACCTGGGACTCTTCGGCCTGCTGTGCGCCCTTGCCGACGGCCGCTTCTTCGCATGGAACGGCAAGGCCAAGGCAGCGGCGGTCTCCGGCCTGCTGCTGGTATCCTTCGGTCCGATGGCCGTTTCCGCCGTCATCTGGAACCGGTATGAAGAGACCTCCGAACCGCTGGAGGTGCTGATCGCCCAGCCCAACTTCGACCCGTACCAGAAGTTCCAGTCCCTCAGCCAAAGCCAGCAGAATGCCATCCTGGAAGGACAGATCCGGGAGGCGCTCAAGGACCGCCAGGGCAGCGAGCCTCTGCTGGTCCTGGCCCCCGAGACCTTTACGTCAGACGTGATTACCAACGACATCCCGGCCAGCAGCGCGACCTGGCGCCGCCTGACGGGACTGATGCAGGCCTATCCCGGCGCCCAACTGCTCTTCGGCGCCTCCTCGTATACTATCGTGGACGGGGAAAAGCCCTCCGCCAATGCCCGGCAGCGGGGAGACGGCTCCTGGCTGCTCAGCCACAATTCCGCCCTCGTGACCGGCAGCGACGAGATTTTCCACAAGAGCAAGCTGGTCGTCGGTGTGGAAATGACGCCCTTCCCCGGCTTCTTCACCAAGATTGACGATCTGCTGGGCGGGGTCATGGGCCGCTGCGTGGGACAGGATGAAATCAGCCTCCTGCATCCGGCGGGCGTACCGGTGGGCTGCGCCATCTGCTATGAATCCGTTTATGGCGAGTATTGTACAGGCTATATCCGCAAGGGAGCCAGACTATTGACAGTCATTACCAACGACGCCTGGTGGGGAGACACGCCCGGCTACCGGCAGCACCTGAGCTATTCCTCCCTGCGGGCCATCGAGACCCGGCGGGACATCGCCCGCTGCGCCAATACGGGCATCTCGGCGATCATCGACCAGCGCGGCCGGATCGTGGCCGAAACGCCCTGGTGGAAGCGGACCGTCCTGCACGGTACCGTCAACCTCTCCGATACGGAAACCTTCTTCGTACGGAACGGGGACATCGTCGGCCGCCTCTGCACCTTCGTCTTCTGCCTGCTGCTGATCGCGATGGTCGTGAGGGCTTTCATTCCCAAGGAATTCCGTAAATGAACGAACTGTACCAGCGGACCGAGCTGCTCGTCGGAGCGGAGCGGATGCAGCGGATCCGGGAGGCCCGCGTGATCCTCTTCGGGGTCGGCGGGGTCGGCGGCTGGTGCGCCGAAGCCCTGGTGCGCAGCGGCATCGGTCATCTCACCCTGGTGGATGCCGATGTGGTCTGCCCGTCCAACCTCAACCGCCAGCTCCCCGCCACCATCCATACCCTCGGCCGCCCCAAGGTCGAAGTCCTGCGGGAACGGCTGCTGGAGATCAATCCGGATGCGGACATCACCGTCCGGCAGGAGCGGTATTCGGACGACAACTACCCGTCTTTCAACCTTGAGGGGTATGATTATATCCTCGATGCCATCGATGCCCTCAGCGACAAGGCCTCGCTGATCCTGCGCGCCTGCGCCACCCCGGCGACCTTCTTTTCCTCGATGGGCGCAGCCCTGAAGACCGATCCCACGCAGGTGCGGGTCGCTGAGTTCTTCGAGGTACGCGGCTGCCCGCTCGGCGCCGCCCTGCGCAAGAAACTGCGCCGCGCCGGCACCCTGCCGGCCAAACCCTTCCTGTGCGTCTATGACGGGCAGGTCCTCCCCAACCTGGGAGAGACGGCGGAAGATGGCAGCATGACCTACGGAAAGGCCTCCGTCAACGGCACCCTGGCGCCGGTGGTTGGCATCTTCGGTTTCACCCTTGCGGGGCTGGTCCTGCAGGATCTTTACGAGAAAACTATTTGACCCGGTCCGGATTGGCCGCGATGAACTTTTCCCAGCTGGAGGCGGACTTGACGCCGGCCAGGGGTGAAGTGGTCTGGTAGAAATGGCAGAATGCGATGGCCAGGGCATCGGTCGCATCGAGGTGCTCGGCCGGAAGCTGCATCTTCAACGTCTTTTCCAGCATCATCTGCACCTGTTCCTTGGAGGCGGCGCCGTTGCCGACAATGGCCTCCTTGGCCTTGCGGGGCGCGTATTCCGTCACATCGGTGATGCCGTATTCCATGGCGGCGATCATGGCCGCGCCCTGGGCACGGCCCAGTTTCAGCACGACCTGGGCGTTCTTCCCGTAAAAAGGAGATTCGATGGCCAGTTCGGTCGGATGGTAGGACCGGCAGACCTCCGAGATGCAGTCATAGATGGCCCGCAGTTTCAGGTAGGGATCCTTGTCCCTGCGCAGGTCCAGGACGCCCATGTCCACGTATTCCGCCTTGCGTCCGACGGCACGGATAATCCCGAAACCCAGCAACTGGGTTCCGGGATCGATGCCTAAGATGATGCGCTCCTGTTCCATAGCGCAAATGTACGAAATTCGCCGCGAACGGCCAACTACCCGATGCGGTCGAAACCGGTGTACGGGCGGAGGACCTCCGGGATCTCGATGTATCCGTCTTTCTGGTTGTCCTCCAGGAGGGCGGCAACCACGCGCGGCAGCGCGAGGGAAGATCCGTTGAGGGTGTGGCAGAGCTGGGTCTTGCCGTTCTCGTCCTTGTAGCGGAGCTTGAGGCGGTTGGCCTGGTAGCTCTCGAAGTTGGAGACGGAAGAGATCTCGAGCCAGCGGCCCTGGGCGGCGGACCAGAGTTCGAAGTCGTAGGTAATGGCGGAGGTGAAGCTCATGTCCCCGCCGCAGAGGCGGAGGATGCGGTAGCGCAGGCCGAGGTCCTTGACCAGGCCTTCGACATGGGCGATCATCTCATCCAGGGCGGCGTAGCTGTTCTCCGGCTTCTCGACGCGGACGATCTCGACCTTGTCGAACTGGTGCAGGCGGTTCAGGCCGCGGACATCCTTGCCGTAGGAACCGGCCTCGCGGCGGAAGCACGGGGTGTAGGCCGTCATCTTCTGCGGGAACTGGTCATTGCCCAGGATCACGTCGCGGAAGATGTTGGTCACCGGGACCTCGGCGGTCGGGACCAGGTAGAACTTGTCCTCGTTCACATAATACATCTGGCCTTCCTTGTCCGGCAGCTGGCCGGTACCGAAACCGGAATCCGCATTGACCATCACCGGAGGCTCCACCTCCAGGTAGCCGGCAGCGGTGTTGCGGTCCAGGAAGAAGTTGATCAGGGCGCGCTGCAGGCGGGCTCCCTTGCCTTTGTAGACCGGGAAACCGGCACCGGTGAGCTTGACGCCGAGGTCAAAGTCGATGATGTCGTATTTCTTGGCGAGCTCCCAGTGCGGAAGGGCGTTCTCGGGAAGGTTCGGTTCCTCGCCGCCCATGCGGACGACGACGTTGTCCTCGGCACCCTTGCCTTCCGGAACCTGGTCACACGGGAGGTTCGGCAGGAGGACGAGCTGGTCGAGAAGCTCCTTGTTGTTGGCATCGGCCTGTGCGAGCAACTCGGTGGAACGGGCCTTGAGGGCGGCGACTTCCTGCTTGGCGGCCTCGGCCTCCTCACGCTTGCCCTGCTTCATCAGGCTGCCGATCTGGGCGGCCATCTGCTTCTGTTTGCCCAGCAGGGAGTCACTCTCGGTCTGGAGGGCCTTGCGGTTGTCGTCGAGCGCAATGACGCGGTTGACGATCTCGCGGGCGTCAAAATTCTTGACGGCCAGTTTGGCGATCACATGCTCCGGATTCTCGCGGAGCGTCTTGAGTGTAAGCATCTTTCTCGCTTTTAATAAAAAAGAGGACTGCGGTTTCGAAGTGCAATCCTCTTGTGTATCTTCTATCTCCGCGGCTTAGTTCTCGAACGGAACAACGGAAACATAGGACTTGTCGTTTCTCTTCTTCTTGAAGACGACGGTGCCGTCGACGAGGGCGTACAGGGTGTGGTCCTTACCCATACCGACGTTGGTGTCCGGGTTGTGGACGGTACCGCGCTGACGGACGATGATGTTGCCAGCCTTTACGACCTGACCGCCGAACTTCTTGAGACCGAGTCGTTTGCTATGCGACTCACGACCGTTCTTGGAACTGGATTGACCTTTTTTATGTGCCATAATCTAAATCTTTTACAAAGTTAAGCGATAGCGTCGATGCGGATCTGGGTCAGCTTCTGGCGATGGCCATTGCATTTCTGGAAGCCTTTGCGACGGATTTTCTTGAACACAAGGACCTTCTTGGCCTTGATGTCGTCACGGAGGACGGTGGCTTTGACTACAGCACCCTCGACATACGGGGCACCGACTTTGACTGCTCCCTCGCTGTCGATGAGGAGCACCTTGTTGAACTCGACGGACTCGTCGGCCTTCGCGGCCAGGCGGTTGACGAAGATCGTGGAACCAGCTTCTACTTTAAACTGCTGGCCGGCAATGTCTACGATTGCGTACATTATCTTTGAACTCTTAAAGTTTCCAGCCGTAAGCGCCTGCTCCCGAAGGCAGGTCTTTCCGGGCTCAGCGGCCATTTCACAATTTTGGGACTGCAAAAGTAGTGAATTTCCTGCAAATCACAAAATTATTTGTATATTTGCGTGTAACAAGAATGTTTCCGAGCCATGGACAGTCCGTTCATCTATTACCGCTACGTCACCGGAAAGAACTTTTTCGGCCGCCGCGAAGATTGCAAGATCCTGGGCAACCTGCTCGCCCAGGGGGAACACGTCGTCCTCTGTGAGCCGCCGAAGGCCGGCAAGACCTCCGTCATCCAGCAGACCCTGCTCAACCTGCGGGTCACCGGAAGGCAGTTCGCCGTCGGCCAGTTCAACCTGATGAACATCCGGACCATCGCCGACTTCCTCGTCCGCCTCGGATCGACGGCCCTGCGGACCGTCGCCACGACCCCGGGCGAATACCAGGAGCTGATCGGCAAATACCTGGACGGCACGCATTTCCTCTTCGACCAGCGCAGCTACGCCGAGACCGACCGGATCATCTCCCTGAACTGGGACGTCGACGAGAACGACATCCTGGCCATGCTCCGCTTCCCGCAGCGGATCGCCCGCGACCGGGGAATGGCGCTGATCCTGATCCTGGACGAGTTCCAGTGCATCGGCAACACCGAAGACGGCGACAAGGTCTGCAAGGTCTTCGAGAAGGTGCTCGCGGAGATGCGCGGCGAACCCAAACCGGGCTGCACCTACATTTTCAGCGGTTCGATGGTCAACGCCATGAAGGAGATCTTCCGGCACAAACGCTACTTCTACCGCCAGGTGGAATTCCTCCCGCTGCGGACCATCGACGAGAAGGAGATCATCGACTACGTCCACAAAGGCTTCATGAACAGCGGCAAGGAAGTCGACCGGACCCTGCTCCACGGGGTCTGCCGCCTCTTCCGCAACGAGATGTGCTACATCAACCACCTGACGGCCATCTGCGATTCCCTCTCGCGCGGCTACATCGTCGAATCCACGATGACCGAGGCCCTGCGGATCGTCCTGGCCGTCCACGAGCCCCGGTTCCTGGCCACCATGAATTCCCTGACCACCTTCCAGGTCAACCTGCTCAAGGCCATCCTGGACGGGCATGTCAAGTTCAGCGCCTCCGAGGTCATCCGCGCCTACGGGCTCAACTCGTCGGCCAATGTCAAGCGGCTCAAGGATGCGCTGATGAAAAAGGAGATCGTCACGTTCAATGACAAGGACGAGCCCCAGGTCATCGACCCGCTTTTCGAATACTGGGTACGGAAATTCTATTTCGAACAGAAAATATGAAAGGAAAGAAGAAAATCGCCGTCCTGACCGGTGCCGGCGTCAGCGCCGAGAGCGGCATCAGCACCTTCCGCGACAACGGAGGATTGTGGGACAAGTATGATCCGCAGGTGGTCGCTTCCATCGACGGCTGGCGGGCGGACCGCAAAATGTTGCTGGATTTCTACAACATGCAGCGCCTGCAGCTCAAAGACGCCAGGCCGAACGCCGCCCACCTGGCCATCGCCGCCCTGGAGAAGGATTACGACGTCACCGTCATCACCCAGAACGTGGACAACCTGCACGAGCGGGCCGGCAGCAC
>JAFUUB010000072.1 GCA_017483985.1 Bacteroidales bacterium
CATTTGGTGAGCTCCGGTGGCGCAGATACCGCCTGTTTTTACGCATCTGCGCCATCGCCCTCGGAGCCGGGTTGCCACTTGGAGCGAGCGGATGGCGCAAGCGACGCGAGGGAGCGGATGGAGGAAAGTGCCGCGCCGGATGGCAGCAAGTCCACGGGCGGTGTGGCCGACCGCGGATCCGTGAGCGGGAGATGAGAGCGGATTCGTTTGTATACAATATCAAACGGAAACGCAATTATACGGCACGGAATTATCTGCCAGTCAAGGCCCCTCTGTGCGAAATAGCCTGTACCCCCTTGTTTTTACTCCCCGATCAGTCTGATAAAGAACGAGTTAAACATTAAACGTTTATCATTGGAGGTTATCGTATTTTATTTTGTACCTTGCGGCCGTTGTCAACCGGAAGTCAGGGCAAGGTAGTCTGGCAAGGTAAGAGAGGCAGCGAAAAAACGATGAAAAAGTATTTGGAGATTCTGATGGAAGAAGATGGAAGATTCCATTTCTCCTCCGATTTTGAGCCTGTTGTAATAAGAGATGCTCACAGATTTGATTCAACCATGAAGCAGATGATCCGGTCGTTGGCCGATGTCATAAAGGAGGGACCGAAAAAGGGGCCGAACCCTGTCTGTTCATCGATCCGAATGGCCAGCATGGCTGAAATCATCATCCAGCCCCAACCCTATTCTCAGATGGAAGAGCTTTGGTCACACATGATGTTTGAAACAATCGCGCACTTTGAGGATTTCTCGAGACGGGTAAAGAAAGAGAAAGGCCTGAAAGAAGAAATCCTTATCCGACCCCAGATGTTTTTCCCGGGGCAGATGATTTTCCCGCTGGGAAAGAAAGGCTTTAACTGATATGCCTTTCCAAAGGATCGCCCTGCGGACGATGCCGGATGGCAGTTCCCGCCTGCTATATCCCTTCCATATCAGTCTGGAAGGACTGGAGGATGTCGTATTGTGTCGGGATGACGAAGATTATGATGTAATGGTCAAGCATATTTTCGTCTGCGCCCTTCGTAAGAAGGTCCGCGTTGTGGATTATATCGTCATGTCCAATCACGCACATATCGTCATTCTGGCTGTCAATCGAGAAACTGCCAACGATTTCTCCATTGAAATCAAACGGATATATTCACAGTATTTCTTCAACAAGTACAAACAGCGGAAAATACTGCTACGAACCGGAATCCATATCCAATATCTGGATTCTGACTGGTATCTCCGGAATGCCCTTGCTTATATCCCACGAAACGCGCTGGATGCGCTGTCAAAAATTGAAAACTACCGCTGGACCGGGTATAGGGGGATGTTCTGTGGCGGCAAGATCTCCGGGCCAGTTACACGTGTATGTATGCTGACGCGAAGGGAAAAAGAAGCCCTGTTTCACACACACGAAGACTTAAGCCAAGTCTCATGGCTATTGAATTGCCGGGGAGAACTGGAACCGGCCAGTGCCTGTGATTACACCTATTTGGAAAATGCTTTTTTGAATGACCCGGCCTTTTACTTAAGAACACTGGGAGGAGTTAATCGAGCAGAGATGGAACAACTGCTGGAAGAAAACATGCGAACGCGACAAAAAGATGCAGAATTCTTGAAATCCGTTGATGCGATATGCCATCGTTGGTTCCAGAAAGGGATTCAAGAAGTATCCTTGGAAATGAAGATTCGGATTCTGCCGTATATTTATCGGACTCGGAAAACATCCGTCCCGCAGATTGCCCGCTGTTTCGGCATGGAACGACGTCATATCTGCAAGATTCTGGGTTTGGGGAAAGAACTCTAAATGGCGCAGATGCGTTTTTTGGGGTTGCATCTGCGCCGCATTTCCGCATTTGGTGAGTTCCAGTGGCGCAGATACCCCACTCAAAAACGTATCTGCGCCACAGGCTCGACCAGGTAGTGCAAAGGTTCCGACCAGGTGGTACAAAGGTTCCGACCAGGTAGTACAAAGGTTCCGACCAATAATGGCAAACTGCGAGAATGTCGCCGGACCTTTGCAGCAAAACGGCCTCTCCTCGAACTGCAAAAGTCCAAAATGAAAGAAGCAAGACGTGTGGGTGGGCGATTGACAGACGGACCGGAGGGTAATCTGAAACTGGCGATCAGAAGCCGGGGATCAGAATCCGGAGAGGGGCAGGAAGGCGGTGGGAAGGAGCAGGAGGAGGCCGAGGACCAGCAGGACCGCGACCCCTTTCCAGATCCAGCGGACCCAGCGGGTGTAGGGGATGCGGGCCATGGCAAGGGCGGCCACCAGGACGCCGGAGGTGGGGGTGACCATATTGGTGAAGCCGTCTCCGAACTGGAAGGCGAGGACCATGGCCTGGCGGGAGACGCCGACCATGTCGGAGAAGGGCGCCATGATCGGGATGGTGATGGCGGCTTTGGCGGTGGCACTGGGAATGATGAAGTTGATCAGGGCCTGGATGCCGTACATCGCCGAAAGGGAGGCCTGGGGCCCGGTCCCGTCGAGGCCTTCCTGCATGGCATGCAGCAGGCTGTCGACGACCTTCCCGTCCTGCAGGATCACGATGATGCCGGAGGCGAAACCCACCACCAGCGCGGCGGAGAGGATATCCTTGGCCCCGGCGATCAGCTCATCGGCAATCCGGTTGGCCGGAAAACCGGCGATCAGGCCGGCGACGATTCCCATGGCCAGGAAGAGGCCGGTGATTTCCGGAAGATACCAGTCCCAGCAGGTCACGCCCACGATCAGGGCGATGACCGTCAGGGCAAGCACCGCAAGGATCCCCTGCTGCCGCCCGGTCAGCTGCCGGTCTTTCGTCCCTGTCCCTTCGTCCGGAAGGGTGGGCGAAGCGTCTTCTGCAAGCGGAGCCGAAGAAAGGGGTGCGGGAGCGCGGCGGGACCGGCGGGCATAGACCAGCACGAAGAGGCAGAGCAGCACCGTCAGGAAGGCCCAGCAGAAGATCCGGTAGCCCATGCCGGAGAAAAGCGGAAGCTCCGCCATGCCCTGGGCGATGCCGACCGTGAAGGGATTCAGGAAGGCGCTGGAGAAACCGACGTTGGAGGCCACATAGACGATCAGCATCCCCATGAGGGCATCATAGCCCATGGAGACCACCAGCGGAACCACGATCCCGATGAAGGGGATGGTTTCTTCGCTCATTCCGAACACGGCACCCGCCAGCGAAAAGAGGACGGTCAGGGCGACCAGGACCAGCTTGTCCCGCCGGCCCACGGCGCGGATGAACCGGCTGATCCGGCTTCCACGGCACCGGTAGCGTTCAGCAGCCAGAAGGCCCCGCCCACCACCAGGATGAACACGATGATCCCCGCCTGCTTGACGAACCCGTGATAAAGGGCCGAAAACACCTGCCAGGTCTGGGGCACGGCCGGGACCGCCTCGTAGGAAAGGCTTCCATCGGACCCCGTAACGTACTGGCCGCCAGGCACGAACCAGGTCGCGATGGCGCACAGGGCAACCATCGCGGCAATGATCACATACGTATTCGGAATGCGGGTTTTTCCCATTACAACTGCACGTCAATCCGGACCGGGAACAGGTAGGACAGGTCCTGACGCTCACGGAGCGTCTGGCGCATCACCGCCGGGGAACGCTTCACCGGGCCCTCGAACAGGACACGGCCCTGGTATTCCACCCGGACCGGCTTGTCCAGGTCCGCCATGGCATCGTTCAGGTAAACCGTCAGCCCGGAATAGTCGCACTTCCCGATGACCACCGTATTCCCGGAGCGGGAGACCCGGACCTCCTTGCCGCGGGCCGTTTCACCGGCCGGGACGGAAATCCAGTAAAAGGCGGACTTCAGCACCTCTTCCTGCCGCCAGACGATCTTGTCCGGAGCCGGGTTCCGCCGGTACCGGGCCATCCACGGAACGGCGGCCGCATCGACGCGGTCCATCCAATGCTCCTTTCCCTCAACGATATGGCCTTCATGTACATATCCTTCCGGATCCGCGGCCTGGAGGGCATCCATCTCCGCGATCCGTTCGGTGCAGCGGAGGTTGCGGTCGTACGCCGCATCCAGCGCGCCGCACCAGATCATGAACGGCAGGTTGCGCAGGTTGACCAGGGAGACATCCCCGGGGTGGCCGGCCATCATCGAGGCCGCCGCCCAGGTATCCGCCATGCGCGGGGCCAGGCGCCACACGCCGTCTCCGCCGGCTGAGTAACCCATCACGTAAACCTTGTCCGGGTTGACGCCCAGCCGGGCGACCATCATCCGGATGATCTCCCCGTAGAACCCGTCGCTTTCCGGACGGAAATGCAGGTCCCAGGTATTGGTGATGGCCCGCGGGCAAAGGTATACGCCCTCGGCCGGTTCATAGAGCTTCTGCTGGTTGTCCCACTGCTGGTCATTCACTTCGGGGGCCGTTCCGCCGCCGCCATGCAGGGAGATGTACAGCGAGCGGCCGTCGGCGGGCTCCTCGCCGAAGATCTTCCAGGCCAGTTTCATGGTATGTCCGCCCCGGACCAGCTCCCGGCTGGCAAACGCCTCGGCGGAAGCCGACGACACGGAGTCTTTCCACGCGCCGAGCAGCTCTTCTGCATAGGCTGACGCTTCGGTCCGGGTCAGTTCCGTCAGGTGGGCGTACCGGGACGCGGGTTTTCCATTCTGGGAGCAGCCGGCCAGACAGACCGGCAAGAGGGCTGCAAGAGCCAATAAAGTCTTGATTTTCATAGTTTATTCTTATCTGCTTCCGCCGCCGAAACCGCCGCCGGAGAAGCCGCCGCCACCGCCGAAGGACGTATGGCCGCCCTTGCCGGAAATGCTGCCGGCCTGCTGCCGGGAAATCGCCCGGTTGATGGCCGCCGTGGAGACGTTGTTGGTCATCCGGATGGTCTGCATCATGACGGACGGATCCACGCCGACGGATTGGGAAATCTCCTGGAACTCGGCCGGGAAGAGCCGCTCGAACTGGGTCGCCACCTTGTCGGCGATGCCGTACAGCTGGGCGAAGACCAGATAGTCTTTCCAGAGCCCCACCTCGGCCGCGCCCGCTCCTTGGAGAGGGTGAAATCGTTCAGGAAGTTCTTGAATTCCACGACATGGCAGGCCTCACGGGCGCCGTCCTGGTTGGTGGTCGAACCGCGGAGGAAATACCCCTTTTCCGTCATGTAGCGGCGGCCGCGGGCCTGGGCCTTCATCGGCCAGGCGGTCACTTTCTTGAAGTTCTTCTCGGACCACTTTTCGAATTCGCCGGATTCCAGCAGCAGGTTGACGCCGCTGGCCTCCCGGGCCATTTCATAAAGGGAACGCTCGGTCTCGTCGGCGATCTCCACACCCTCCGGGAAGGCCAGGTTGACCCGTTTTGCCTTCCGGGCATCGGGCTGGACGGAAATCTTCCCATCCAGGATCCAACGGAGGAAAAGGGCGCCGATCAGGCCCTTCGAGGAAGAATTGGCCGGGAAACGCCAGCCGTTCTCCAGGACATAATAGGAAGCGAACAGGTCGCCGCCCATCGGGGCCTCGCGGTACCACTCCGTGATCTTGGTCTTGCCATACATGGACTTCTTGTACTTCTTGCCCATGGCCGTCAGTACGACCGCACGCACCGCCGTGAAAAGCCCGCCGCAGAAAATCAGGGCGAACAGGGTCAGGAAGAATTTCGCGGCAGGGTCCTCCTCCCCATAGGAACTGCCTTCCAGGGCCGTGGTCCGCATCTCGTCGAAAGACATATCGCGGGAAACCGCCGGGGAGAACAGCCCTTTTTCGAACCGCACCATGGCGATGAGCTGGCTGAGCGGCCCGAACGGTTCGGAAGACTCCGCGATGACCTGGCCGTCTTTGACGTTGATGTCCCCGGTGAAGCCGAAGCCCCAGACGCGGGTGTTGTCATACGTCCACGCAGGACCGCCGGTGGCATTGCGGAGGGTGACCCGGGCATGCTGCGGCGGAGCGGCCAGCCCGGGATTGACGAACATGAAATTGAAGGCATCCGCATCCTGCAGGCTCTGGACCAGTCCGGTGACGGTAAACGAAGCCGTCCAGACATGGTCTCCGTAAGTGCCTTGTCCCCAGCACAGTTCGACGCCGTCACGGGTCTCGACGATGCCGCAGCGGCCGGCTTTCTGCTCCAGGGAACGGTCCGTGTTCCACCGCCGTCCCTCGCTGATGAATTCCTGCCCGTTCTCACGGACGGAAAGGTCCGAGACCTCCATCCGTCCCAGGTTCTCAATGGGGATGTACCACTCGGTCCCGCGTACGACCGTGACGTCCCAGACCTGGGTGATCCGGGCCGACCCGTCCGCATGCAGGTCCACCGTGATGTCGACATCACGGATCTGCTGGGCCGGCAGCGCCAGCGGGAGGGCCAGCGCGGCCAGCAGGAAGATTAGCCTGCGCATGGGATTAGATGACCGGATAGTCCTTCTTGGTAACGTCTTCGGCGAGGTAATCGCGCTTGGCGAAGCCGAGGATGCCCGCGACCACGGAGCCCGGGAACATGCGGACCTGGTTGTTGAACTTGGTTACGGTGTCATTGAAGGTCATGCGTGCCAGGCGGACGTTCTCCTCATACTTCTCGATGCTCTGCATCGTCTGCTGGTAGTTCTGGTTGGCCTTCAGGTCGGGATACTGCTCGGCGATGGCGATGAGCTTGGCGCTGATCTCCTTGAGGGCCGCTTCGTTGGCTTCGATCTCGGCCGGGGTCGGAGACGGGGAGGCCGTGATCTTGCGCTGGGCAATGACTTTCTGGAGGGTCTCGCTCTCGTAGGTGGCATATTCACGGGTCAGTTTCACGAGGGCCTGGAGGGCGTCGTAACGGCTGACCTGCTGGACATTGATCTGCTTAAGGGCGTTGTTGCAAAGTTCGTCGGACTTGACCAGCTTGTTCTGGACGGATACGACCCAGAGGATCAGGACGGCTGCAAGGGCCAAAACGAGGATAAGTACGGTAGACATAAGCGTTTACTTTATGGGTTATCAAATCCAAAGATAAGGATTTATTTGAAGATTCGCTATCTTTGTACAAGATACATTCATCGGCTATGGGAAAAGAAATCAGACAGGTCGGCATCATCGGCGCCGGCCACATCGCGGAAAAAATGGCGGCGACCCTCCGGGGGATGGACGACATGTCCTGCCTGGCGGTCGCATCCCGGTCCCTGGAGAAGGCGCAGGCCTTCGCCGCCCCGCGCGGCATCCCCCGGGCCTACGGTTCCTATGACGGACTGCTGGACGATCCGGAGGTGGACCTGGTCTATATCGCCACGCCCCATTCGCACCATTTCGACGTCACGCGCCGGGCCCTCGAGAAAGGGAAGCCCTGCCTGGTGGAGAAATCCTTCATGGCCAATGCCCGGGAAGCGGAAGCCATCCTGAACCTTTCCCGGGAACGGCAGGTCTTTGTCGCCGAGGCGATCTGGACCCGCTACCTGCCCGTCGTTGGGATCATCCGGGACATCATCGCCTCCGGAGCCATCGGACGGGTCCGCACCCTCTCGGCCACCCTATCCTATGAAATCTCCGCCAAAGAACGCATCCTGCGTCCCGACCTGTGCGGAGGCGCCCTGCTGGACCTCGGGGTCTACGGGATCAACTTCGTACGGGCCTATTGCGACAGCCCGATCGTGCAGACGGCCTCCCTGTGCACGAAGTTCGGCAGCGGCACGGACATGTCGGAATCCATTTCCTTCGCCATGGCCGACGGCACGGTGGCCCAAGTGCTTTCCTCCGCCGCCTGCCAGGGGGACAATGTGGGGGTCATCGCCGGAGAGAAGGCCAATATCTGGGTGGACGACGTCAACAACCCGCAGGTCGTCCGCGTCTATGCCAAGCACCATGCCTTGCTGGAGGAGCATACCGTTCCCAAACAGATCACGGGTTTTGAATACCAGCTGCGGGCCTGCCGCGACGCCATCCGGGAAGGACGGATCGACCCGCCGCAGATGCCCCACGGCGAGATCCTGTATGTCATGCAGGTGATGGACGGACTCCGCCGGGAATGGGGCGTCCGCTTCCCCATGGATTAGAACAGCTCCGCCGTCAGTCCGATGGTCCGCAGCGAAGAGAGGACCCGGTCGGCTTCGGCCCGGTCGTCGAACGGGCCGAGGACATAGGTCGTCCCCGCCTCGCCGGCTTCCTTGGAGAGGTCCTTGAGGGTCATGGCGCGGATGGACAGGATCGTGCTGTCTCCCAGGGAGACGCCGTCGGCCGGCGTGATCCGGATCTGGTAGGAAGGCCGGGCGTTCTTTTCCGCCTCGCGGGCCTTGGCGACCGGGATGGAAACGCCGTCCTGGAAGGCCACGATGAAGGCGCTGCGGAAGCCCTGGCGCTTGACCTTGTTCAGGTTGGCCAGCACATCCTTATAACTGCGGAAGACGCCCACGGAGTAAGTATGGCGGAGCTGGGCGCTCATCTTGGAGAACACGGGACTGAGCCCCCGGAGCTGCTTGACCGTAGCCGGGGTCGACGAGGTGAAGAGCTGGATCTGGTAGACCAGCCCGTCCGGCAGGGTGTTGTCTTCGGCGAACCGGCCCTCGGGCAGGATCATGAAGGAATAATCGAAGGTCGGCTTGGGCTTGAGGATATTCATCCGGACCGGATCGCCCATCTCCTTGCGGGAGAAGGCATAGCCGGAGGCGGCTCCGACCACTTCCCGGTCCGCTTCCTGCTGGAGCTTGCCGGGGTCCAGCACCACGCCGCTGGACAGGAAATCCATTTCGATCTGCTGCAGTTCGCGCACCGCCACGGACAGGGAGTCCTGCAGGGCGGTCAGGGCTTCTTCCCGCCGCAGGATGTCCGCTGCCAGGTTCCGGCGCGCTTCCTCGGAAGCGGCGGCGATCCCGGCACGGGCCGCGTCAATGGACTGGCCGGCGAGATAGATGGAATCCCGCAGCTGGCGGACCTGGCGCATCTTTTCCGTGTAACGGCGGGTGTCGACGCCTTCTTCCAGGGCAGCTACGGCCCCGCGGTTTTCCAGCCGGGACGGATCACCGTCCGGCAGCAGGCGGGAAAGTGTCTTGACTTCCTGCGGGTCCGTCAGCGCCTTGCGGACGGGCATGCCGTCATACTCGAGGACATACAGCCAGACGCTGTCGCGGGCGCATTCCCGGTTCGAGGCAAAGAGGGAATACTTGCCGTCCGGAGTATTCATGAACAGGAAATCATCCGCCGGGGAGGAATACGGGAAACCGAGGTTCACCGGCGTCTCCCAGTCGTGGGTCTCCCGGTTCCAGCGGGAGACATACAGGTCATATCCGCCCATGCCGTAGAGGCCCTTGGACGAGAAATAGAGTGAATTCCCGTCCGGGGAGAGCATCGGGAAGATTTCATCGGAGGAGGAGGTCAGGGTCTCGTTGATCAGTTCCGGAACGGACCAGACCGTATCCTGGAGGTGGGTGCGGTAGATATTGTGGATACCGTCGGCGTCCGCGGCGGAGTAATAGAGTTCGGTCTCGCCGTCCGGAATGTACATGGCACGAACCAGGTCCCCGCCGTCCAGGGAATCCAGCTGGTTGGGAACGGGGCGCCAGCTCCGGTCCTTCAGCGGATAATACAGGAAAAAGTCTTCCAGGGAGAAACGCTGCCGTGCCACGACCGAGGGCTGGCTGCAGTAACCCAGCATGTTCCGTCCGTTCTGGGCCTGCAGCAGCCGGTCTTCGATCCCCTGGCGGGCCAGGGAATCCTCCGTCATGCGGAGAGCCTGCCCGAACAGGGCTGCGGCCTGTTCAAAACGGTAATCGCGATGCAGGCCTTCCGCTTCGGAAAGGACCTCATCCAGGGTACGGACCGGCTCCGGAACGGGGGCCGGAAGCAGGGTATCGGGGGCAACGGTCAGAGAATCCGGTGCCTGGGCCAGGGTCGCGACGCCGGCAAGGAGGGAGGCGGCCGCGGTTAGAAGTAGCTTTCTCGTGTTCATTTCCAGTCAGCAAATTTAACGAAATAAATGTCAGAAACTTTCATTCTCGGAAAAAAATAGTAAATTTGCACCCTATTTTGCCGTGGTGTATAATCATGGTTGGTTTTGCCACGGCAGTTGAAAAGGATTTATAATAATTTAAAAACCAATAAAAAATGCAAAGTAAAGGTGCAATCAGACTTGTGGCCATCCTTCTGGGCCTGGCATGCCTGTGGCAGCTCTCTTTCACCATGGTGACCAACCTCCAGGAGAAAAAGGCCGCCAAGTATGCCGACGCTGCCGTGGCAGCCTTCCGCCAGAGCGCCGCATTCAGCAATGTATCCGCAGAAGACCAGGCGTTTGTCCTTGACTCCATCGCGAAGTCCCGGAACACCCGCTATCTCGACTCCATCGCGACCGAGAAGGTCTACTTCGGCTATACGTACAAAGATGTCAAAGCGAAAGAGATCAACCTCGGCCTCGACCTCAAGGGCGGTATGAACGTCATGCTGCAGGTCCAGCTCGAAGACCTGGTCAAGGCCCTGGCCGGCAACAACCAGACGCCGGAATTCACCAAGGCCATCGAACTCGCCCGCGAGCGCAGCGTCAACTCCCGCCAGGACTTCATCTCCCTCTTCGCCGACGCGTGGAAGGAAGTGGCAGGCGGCCAGCGCCTCGCCGCCATCTTCGGCACCTATGAAATGCGTGACCGCATCGATGCCACCAGCACCGACGACCAGGTCATCTCCGTCATCCGGGCAGATGCCGAAAGTGCCATCGCCAACTCCTTCAACGTCCTGCGTAACCGTATCGACCGCTTCGGTGTGACCCAGCCGTCCATCCAGAAGCTCGGCAACAGCGGCCGCATCCTCGTTGAACTCCCGGGTGTCAAGGAGCCGGAGCGTGTCCGCAAACTCCTCCAGGGTACCGCATCCCTCGAGTTCTGGACCACCTATTATTACGAAGAGGGTGAGCCTTACCTGAGCGAAGCCAACAACGTCCTCGCCCAGATGCTTGAGACCGAGGAGATCCCGGCCGAACCGGCCGAGGCTGCCGAGGCTGCGAAGGATACCACCGACCTGGTCAGCCAGGAAATCCAGGCCAACGCCGAAGACAGCCAGGCCCTTGACGCCTACCGCAAGCAGAACCCGCTCTTCGCGGTGCTCCAGCCTTCCGGTTACCGCGGCAACGCCTGCATCGGTTTCGCCCAGGCCGCCGATACGGCCATCGTCAACCGCTATCTCGCCATGCCGCAGGTCCGCGAGGTCTTCCCCGCCGAATTCCGTGCCATGTGGTCCGTCCAGCCGACCGACCGCGTCAGCGGCGGCAACGTCTATGAGCTCGTCGCCATCAAGGCTGCGACCCGCGACGGCAAGGCTCCGCTCGACGGCGGCAGCGTGACCGACGCCCGCGTTTCCTATGATGGCCAGGGCGTCAACCAGGGCTCGCCGACCGTGTCCATGACCATGAACGCCGAAGGCGCCAATGTCTGGGCCCGCCTGACCAAGGACAACATCAACCGCCAGATCGCCATCGTCCTCGACGGCATGGTCTATTCCTATCCGAACGTCCAGAACGAAATCACCGGCGGTAACTCCCAGATTACCGGTAACTTCACCGTGGAAGAGGCAACCGACTTGACCAACGTCCTCAAGTCCGGTAAGCTCCCGGCCCCGGCCAAGATCATCCAGGAGCAGGTCGTGGGTCCTTCCCTCGGTTCCCGTTCCATCAAGGCCGGTATGATCTCCTTCCTGATCGCCTTCCTGCTGGTTCTGATCTACATGGTGATCTTCTACAAGGGCGCCGGCCTCATCGCCGACATCGCCCTGCTGTGCAACGTGCTCTTCCTCTTCGGTACCCTCGTCTCCTTCGGCGCCGTCCTTACCCTGCCGGGTATCGCCGGTCTCGTTCTGACCCTGGGTATGGCCGTGGATGCCAACGTTATTATCTATGAGCGCATCAAGGAAGAACTGGCCGCCGGCAAGGGCCTGAGCAAGGCTGTCGCCGACGGTTACAAGAACGCCTACTCCGCCATCATCGACGGCCAGGTGACCACCATCCTCACCGGTATCGTCCTCTTCATCTTCGGTTCCGGTCCGGTCCAGGGCTTCGCTACGACCCTGATCATCGGTATCATCACCTCCATCCTGACTTCCATCTTCATCACCCGCATCATCATCGATGACCGCATTGCCAAGGGCAAGAACGTCACCTTCGAAAATGCCTGGAGCAGGAACATCCTGAAGAACACGCACGTCGACTTCCTCGGCAAGCGCAAGTACTCCTACATGATCTCCGGTGCGCTCATCGTCATCGCGATCGCCTCCATCTGCATCAAGGGCTTCACCTACGGTGTCGACTTCCAGGGCGGCCGTACCTATGTCGTCCGCTTCGACCAGGCCCAGACCGCTGAGGCCGTCCGCAGCGCCGTTGAGGCCGCATTTGACGAAGGTTCCGTCGAAGTCAAGCAGTTCGGTGGCGCCTCCCAGATGAAGATCACCACGACCTACAAGGTCGAAGACGAATCCACCGAGGTGGACGCCGAGGTTGAAAGCAAGATCTTCGAGGCCCTGAAGCCGTTCTTCTCCGACAGCGACATGACCCTCGCCGAATTCACCTCCACCCTCGACAACCCGAACGGTATCATTTCCTCCGACAAGGTGGGTCCGACCATCGCGAACGACATGAAGCGCGACGCCATCATCGCCGTCATCATCGCCCTCTTCGTGATCTTCGCCTACATCGCCTTCCGGTTCAAGGGCTGGACCTGGGGTCTCGGCGGTGTCGTCTCCCTGGCACATACGGCCATCATCATCATCGGCTTCTTCTCCCTCTTCACGGGAATCCTGCCGTTCAACCTGGATGTCGACCAGACGTTTATCGCGGCAATCCTGACAATCATCGGTTACGCCATCAACGATAACGTGGTTATCTTCGACCGTATCCGTGAGATGAAGGGCCTGCACCCGAAGGATGACTTCAAGGACACCGTCAACCGCGCTCTGAACGCGACCCTGACCCGTACGGTCAACACCTCCGTGTCGACCCTCCTCCCGATGCTCGCCATCGCGTTCTTCGGCGGTGAAAGCATCCGCGGTCTTTCCGTCGCCCTCTGCCTCGGTATCCTCATCGGTACCTACGCCTCCATCATGATCGGTACCCCGGTCATGTACGATGCAACCACCAAGGCGGCCGAGAAGAAGGCTGAAAAGAAATAATATTCCTTCAATATTCCCTGAAGAAGGCAGGCTGGCAACAGTCTGCCTTCTTGTTTATTGGCGTTACGTACGTATAAATCGTTTTATTTTTATTATTCCCGTTCCATTTATTATTCCTATCTTGGGCCCCTGACCTTTTATACTGACTAAACAAAGCGATATGGCCCGCAATTCCAACCTCAAGAAAAACTGGCCGCGGTATGCCCTCCAATGGAGTACGCTGGCAGCCATCATACTCTTCCTCAGCGGCCTGATCCGCGTATTCTTCCCGAAAATGGAACCGGCCGATCCGGAAGCCTTCTGCCCGCTCGGCGGTCTGGAGGCCCTCGCGACCTATGGCGTCCGGGGATCCCTTCCCTGCAGCATGAGTTCGCTCCAGATCCTGATGGGCATCACCCTTGCGGTCGGCGTGATTTTGCTGAGCAAACTGTTCTGCGCCTATCTCTGCCCCGTCGGTACCGTCGAGGACCTGCTGGGCATGCTGCGCCGCCGCCTCGGCATCAAGCCGGTGGTCATCCGCCGCGGATCCCTTGCGGACAAGGTGCTCCGCATCGTGAAATACCTGCTGGTCTTCTGGATCTTCTACATGACCGCGACGGCCAGCGAACTGTTCTGCAAACACCTGGACCCGTACTACGCCGTCGCCACCGGCTTCAAGGGTGAGATCACCCTCTGGATGGCCCTCATCACCGTCGCCCTGGTGATCGTCGGCGGATTCTTCGCGGACCGTTTCTGGTGCAAGTATCTCTGCCCGCTCGGCGCGATTTCGAATTCGCTGAAATTCTGGGCCTGGATCCTGAGCATCAGCCTGCTCTGGTGGGTGCTCGGAAAGGTCGGACTCGCCATCCCGTGGGTCGTGCTGCTGGGCGCGCTGTGCCTGGCCGGATACCTGCTGGAGATCCTTTGCGGCAACCCGAAACTCCAGCTGCTGCATGTAGTCAAGGACGATGCGAAATGTACCGGCTGCGGCCTTTGCAACAAGGTTTGTCCGTACCAGGTCGATGTCGCCGGCAGCCAGAAGCGCGTCACCTGCGTGGACTGCACCTTGTGCGGCGAATGCGTCGGTGCCTGTAACTTCGGAGCCCTGCAGATAGGCGTATGCGACAAAGCGAAAGGTCCGGGTTGGAAATATGTCCCGGCCATCCTGACCCTGCTGCTGCTCGGACTCGGCTTCTGGTTCGGCAGCCGGCTGGAACTCCCGACCATCAGCGAGACCTGGAACATGGACAAGGTCGATGCCTCGACCCTCAAGACCTTCGAGATCGCCCCGCTGAAATCCGTCAAATGCTTCAGCAGTTCCATGGCGTTCAAGGGGAAGGTTGAGCAACTCGCAGGCACCCACGGCGTCAAGACCTATGTGGGCAAGCACCGGGTCGTCATCACCTATGACCCGGCCGTCACGGACCCGGAGACCCTGCAGGAACAGATCTATGTGCCGTCCACGTTCCGCGTGGCCAGTCCGGACCCGAACCAGGTCAAGAGCCTCAAAATCATGACCATCCGCACCGAAGACATGCCGGACCGCCAGGACCTCAACAACCTGGGCCTGCAGTTCCGCTATTCCGACAAGAAGATCTACGGCCTCGAGAGCGAATTCGCCTGCCCGCTGATCGTCCGCGTCTTCATGGATCCGGACGAAACCGTCGACGAGAAATGGTTCAAGGAAAAAGTGGAGAAGAAAGTGGTCGAGATGCCGCTGCCGAACGGAAAGGTCCGGGAGATTCCGGTCAATTTCCGATTCGTCAAGATGGAGAAAGAGACCGGGGAAATCGGCATCGAGGAGTACCTGAACCGGATGTTCGACGGTTTCAAGGCCGAATACAACGGCAAGTATGACGGACAGGTCCGCAAACGCAGCGAGGTCTACGCCGGGCAGCCCCAGTTCTTCTTCGAGATCCCGGACCAGAACTATGAGAAGCCTATCATCCTGCGCAACATGCCGTTCCTGAGCAACCACCTGTCCCGCGAGGAAGGCATCATCGGCACGTATCTGGTCCTCAACAAAGACCTGGTCCCGGCCATCCGGATCCGCTATGCCGCCCCTTGTACGGAAGACCGGATCTGGGAACTGATGAACATGGATACCTGGACGATTACCTATGCCAATGACAACGTCAAGGAAGAGGCCGCGAAGCTGTCCTTCGAGAAACGCGGCGTCAGCATTCCGGTCGAATAATCCCTACTTTTGGGGATACCTCGTCCGGATTCCTTCCCTTATCTTTGTATGATCCAATCTATTTGTTTACATGAAACGAACCCTTTTGATCTGCTTCCTCCTGCTGGCCGCCCTCCCGGCGTTCTCGGCACCCCCGTTGCGGGTGCGGGGAAAGGTCGTGGATGCACGGACGGCAGAACCGGTGCCCGGAGCCGTCGTCAAGCTCGACGAGAATTATCTCTGGGCCGTCACCGGGCTGGAAGGGGAATTCGAACTGGAAGGGGTGCAGAAAGGCACGTATGACCTCGAGGTCTCCTGCCTGGGCTATGTCTCCGATACCCGGAAACTGGCCGTCGCGGCGAACATTGAAGACCTGGTCATTACCCTCTCCGTCAATTCCCTGGCCCTGGACGAAGTCGTCGTCACGGCGGAGAAGTCCAAGGACAATATCAACACGACCCAGAAGATCGAGCGGACCGCGCTGGACCACCTGCAGATGAACAGCATGGGCGGCGTAGCGGCGCTGCTGCCGGGCGGGAAGACCCTCAACCCCGACCTGACGACCGATTCGGCCCTGTCGCTGCGCGCAGGCGGTTCGACCGCGGGCAACGCGGCCTTCGGCACCGCCGTGGAGATCAACGGCGTGCGCATGGGCGACAACGCCAACTTCAGCGGCATGCAGGGCATCGGCACCCGGAGCCTGTCGGTCGAGAACATCGAGTCCGTCGAGGTCATCACGGGCGTTCCCTCGGCCGAATACGGCGACCTGGGCAGCGGCATGGTCCGCGTGACCACCAAGAAGGGACGCACGCCCCTGAGCGTCGTCTTCTCCGTCAATCCCCGTACCTATGAAGCCTCCGTCTCCAAGGGATTCGAGGTCGGCAAGGGCGTGGTCAACCTCGGCCTGGAATGGGCCAACGCCACCCGCAAACTGACCTCCCCCTATACCTCCTATACCCGGCGCGGCTTCACCCTGGACTATACCCGGACCTTCGCCGGGGTCCTGCGTTTCGAGGCCGGTATCAACGGAAACATCGGCGGCATGAACAGCAAGAACGACCCGGACGCCTTCTCGGACGAATACATCAAGGAACGGGACAACCTGCTGACCCCGCACCTCAAGGCCACCTGGCTGCTAAACAAGGCCTGGGTCACCAACCTCAGCCTCGAGGGCTCGGTCTACTACCATGACCAGAAGTCGCATTTCCACGGCTACAATTCCTATGCGTCGGCGCAGCCGGCGGTCCACGCCGAAGAAGCCGGCTACTGGATGGCGGACGCCCTGCCCCTGACGTATTATTCCGACCAGATCCAGGACTCCAAGGAACTGGACTACGCCGCCTCGCTCAAGTACAACTGGCTGACCCACTGGGGCTCCGTCAAGAGTACCCTGAAGGCGGGCGTGCAGTGGAAGGCGGACGGCAACGTGGGTAAGGGCGAATGGTACGAGGACCCGGCGCTGGCCGCCAACGGCTACCGGCCCCGGCCCTATACCGATTATCCCTACATGCACACCCTGGCCGGTTTCCTCGAGGAAAACCTGACCATCCCCGTCGGGAAGACCAGCCTCAACCTGATGGCCGGCCTCCGGGCCGAGACCGTGATGATCAGCGGGTCGGACTATGACAAGCTGCGCATCCTCTCGCCGCGCCTGAACGCACGGTGGACCCTCTCGGACCACTTCGCGGTCCGCGGCGGCTGGGGCATCGCCGGCAAGCTGCCGTCCTTCTACATCCTCTACCCGCGCCAGGAATACCGCGACATCCAGACCTTCGCGTTCACACACGACGGCCAGGCGGCCTACGTCTACTATACCATGCCGTTCACGATGACCTTCAATCCGGACCTGCGCTGGCAGGAGAACCGCAACTCGGAAGTCGGCATCGACGCCACGTTCAAGGGATGGAAAGCCTCGCTGGTCGGCTATTACAATATCACGAAGAATCCCTACGAGATGGGGACGGTCTACGAGCCCTTCTCCTATAACATGATGAGCGTTCCGGCCGGCTACCTGATGCCCGGCTCGCCCGACGTGGTCCTCGACCACCAGACCGGCGACGTGTATTTCCGCGGAAGCGACGACGAGTTCTACACCCCAGGCTACCTGCGGGTGCAGGACCAGACGTTCGCGGCCTCCCGGCGGCAGGAGAACGGCGCGGACATCCACCGCTACGGCGTCGAACTGACGGTCGATTTCCCGGAAATCCGGCCCATCCGCACCCAGCTGCGGCTGGACGCGGCCTGGAACCATACGGAATTCTCCTCCGACATCCCCGTCAGTTACTACCAAAATGGCTGGTCGCACACCTCGCTGCCGAACCGTTCCTACCAGTATGCCGGAATCTACCAGGGCAACGCCGGGGTATGGAACGGCCGCAAGACCGACAACCTCGATGCCAACCTGACGGCCATCACGCACATCCCGCAGGCGCGGCTGGTCGTTACCTGCCGCGTGGAAGCGACCCTGCTGCGCAATGCGCAGTATACCTCCGACCGGGCTTTTACCGTGAATGCGGGCTCCAATGCCCCTACCGGCGGGAACATCTATGACGGACAATCCTATACCGCCGTCTATCCCGTCGCCTATATCGGCCTGGACGGCGTACAGCATCCCTGGACGGCCGAATCCGCCGCCGACCCGGAGCTGTCCCGCCTGATCCTCCGCTCCGGCAACATCTACACCTTCGCGCCCGACGGGTATGACCCGTACGTGTCGGCGAACCTCAGCGTGACCAAGGAAATCGGAGACCACGTCTCCCTGTCCTTCTTTGCGAACAACTTTACGAATGCGCGCCGCTTCGTCACCAGCAAGGCGACAGGCGTGGCCGCCATCTTCACCCCTAACTTTTATTACGGACTGACATGCAGAATCAAATTGTAAAGACCCTCTTGCTTTTCGGGGCGCTGGTCCTGACGGGCTGCATGGAGATGCAGAACCCTTATTCGGACGGTCTTAACCGACTGACGGTCAGCGCCGTATACCCCTCTGACCATGCGGATGCCACCCGGGCCGGCGTCGCCGTGACGGTCGAAAGCGTCTCCGGCGGCAGCGCCTATTCGCTGGCCACCGACGCTTCCGGCACCGCATCGACCACCCTGCCGAACGGCATCTACCGCATCTCCATCAGCGACCGCAACGGATCGGACATCTTCAACGGATCCGTCGACAAGGTCATCATTTCCGGCCAGGACGTGACCGTCAGCCTGCCGCTGAAGTACTCCAAGGCCGGCACCCTGGTCATCAAGGAACTCTATTGCGGCGGGTGCAGCAAGGCCCCCGAAGAAGGCACCTACCAGTCCGACAAGTACGTGATCCTGCACAACAATGACTCGCAGGTCACCTACCTGGACGGACTCTGCCTCGGGACCCTCTCCCCGTATAACAGCACCGGCGCCAACCCGTGGGCGGACAGCGACGGCAACCTGCCGGACTTCCTCCCGATCATCCAGGCCATCTGGCAGGTCGGCGGGACCGGCACCTCCTTCCCGCTCAATCCCGGTGAAGATGCCGTCATCTGCCTGCACGGGGCCATCGACCACAGCGCCCAGTATCCGCTGTCGGTCAACCTCAACCAGCCGGACTACTTCGTCTGCTACAACCAGTCGTACTTCCCGAATCCCTCCTACCACCCGGTCCCGGGCGACAAGATCCGCCCCGAACGGCACCTGGAAGTCGTCATCAAGACCGGACAGGCCAATGCCTACACCCTCTCGGTGAACTCCCCGACCTTCGTGATCTTCCGCGCGCAGGATACCGACATCCGCAGCTTCGTCGCCGTTCCGGAGAACCTCCGGCAGGTGCCGGGCGGTTCCGAGCGGGTCGTCGCCGTCCCGGAGGACTGGATCATCGACGGGATGGAAGTCTTCAACGGCGGGTCCTCGGACAACCACAAACGGCTGTCCCCGGCCATCGACGCCGGTTATGTCGCCCTCAGCGAAACCTTCAAGGGCCGCACCCTGATGCGCCGCGTCGACGAGGCGGCCTCGGCCGAGCAGGGTTTCGAAGTGCTTATGGATACCAACAACTCAACCGCAGATTTCTATGAACGCGAGACACAATCCCTTCACAAGTAGGCTCGTCCTCCTGCTGGGCCTTGTGTTTTGCGCCCAGCAGGCCTTCTCCCAGGAGATGTATGACTGGGAAGCCTGGCGGCAAAGCCGCAACATCGCGGGACTCAGTGCCCAAAGCTCTCCGCGCGTCACGATTGCCGGCAAGCAGGCCGCGTCGAGCGCCGAACTGCTGGGCGGCTATGCTTCGGGCGGTTTCCACGGTGGCTCCGAAGCCGAGAAGCTGTGGCAGGCCGGGGCACGGGCCGAGACCGAAGTCCACCTCCCGTCGTTGCTGATGACCGGCGATTTCTCCTTCATCCAGCAGGGCGGAGACAACCTATGCGGTTCCATGTTCACCCAGCCCGGATTCTATCCGGTCGACGTGCTGGAATTCACCCCGGGACGCAAGACCCTGCAGACCTACGGGATCGGCGGCGGCCTGGCCTGGCGCAATGACAGCCCGTGGATCCTCGGCGGAACCTTCCGCTTCGAAGGGGCCAACTACGCCAAACGCAAGGACTTGCGCCATACCACCTACCGGCAGGACCTGGAAGTCGTCCCGTCCGTCCTCTTCGACCGGAGCGGCTGGCGGATCGGCGCTTCCTACATTTTCCGGAAGACGTCCGAATTCATCCAGGCCGAACAGATCGGCGCCGCCACCGCGGAATCCTACCATGCCTTCCTGGACAAGGGTCTGATGTACGGCGCCTACCAGGTCTGGGACGGCGCGGGCATTCATCTCAATGAAGCCGGCGTCGACCGGTTCGCCGTCAAGGAATTCACCCACGGCTTCGCCCTGCAGGGCGAGATCGGCAACTTCCTCTACGCCGATGCCGAATGGCGGTTCTCCCACGGTGCGGTCGGGGAAAAGGGCTACACCTGGTTCCGCTTCCCGGGCATGGCGTTCAGCGGGCAGCTGATCTATACGCTGCACCGCCCCTCCGGGGTACATTCCTTCCGGCTGGGCTACGACTGGACCCGGCAGGACCTGGATGAGAGCGTCATCGAGAAGGTTTCCTCGGGCGGCGTGACCACGCCGGTCGAATATGACGCCAACCGGATCTACGAGCGCCGCAGCCTGGCCGTCGGTCCGTCCTGGCGGTATTACCGCGAGAACGGGGCGGAATTCGGGGCCGGGTTCACGGTGACCGACAACCGGGACCGGAGCACGCTGATGTATCCGTTCCTGAACAATGACGAGTCTACGGTCGGGGACTTCGAAGCGGATGCCGTCCTCCCGCTAGGCCGGTTCCTGCTGCGTGCCGGCGTGGTTTTCCGGCAGAAACTCAGCGAACACAACCATGTGATCGACAACGACAATGAGGGCTTGGGCGTCACGACCACTCCCTTCCGCCTGCAGGACTGGTTCGACCGGGAGTTGGAACTGGAAGAAGCGACGCATCTGGGCGGCTCGCTCGCCCTGCGCTACGGGTTCTCCCTGGCCGGTATTGACGGCCTTTTCCTGGAAGCCTCCTGCGCCTTCGTCCATGGTTTCAACATCAAGCTCCTCCCGGGTGCCAACCGGCAGGAGAGCCTCCTTACCCTCGGATATGAATTTTAAACAAACCCATTGAATATGAAAAAATTAATCGCTATTTCCCTCGGTCTTCTCGCCCTCGTGGCCTGCAACAAGCGCGGCCAGGAACCGGTCAAGCCCGACTATGACCTCCGCATTGAACCCGTCATCACCAAGGTCGACGCCACCAACTTCGAAAGCGGCGACGCCATCGGCCTGACCGTCACCCGCGAAAGCGGCGTTTTCGCCACCAACCAGAAGATGACCTATGACGGCAGCACCTTTGGCGGCGGCCTGAAATGGTACGAGGAAGGCGCCGACGAGGCCACCCTCACCGCTTACTATCCCTATGCCGAGACGGTCCCGGCCTCCTTTACCGTCGCAGCCGACCAGTCTGCCGGCACCTCCTCCTCGGACTTCCTCGCCGCAACCAAGACCGGCGTCCTGCCGACCGCCAACGCCGTAGCGATGGTCTTCCAGCACAAACTCTCCCGCCTGGTCATCAAGGTGACCAACAATGCGGGCTATACCATCGACGCCATGACCCTCAAGGGTGCCATCCCGACGGCCGTGATCGCCAGTGACTTCACCGCCACCGTCGACGACAAGGCCGCCCCCGTGGATATCAAGGCCTATCCGGCCGACGAGGCGACCCTCTATGCCATCCTGCCGCCGCAAACCGTCGCGCTCGTGGTTACGGTAACTGCCGCCGGCAAGGAAATGACCCAGCGCCTGGCCGAGGCGACCCTGGTCGCCGGTAAGCAGTACACCATCAACATGATCGTCAACCCGGCCGACATCCAGGTCGTCCTCTCCGGCGATATCGAGAACTGGGGCGACGGCGGCGAGATCCCGGCCGACGATTCCACCCCGGCCGTGCAGTTCGAGGAGAAGCTCTCCGACGGCTATTTCACCTATGACAATGTCCGCTACGATGTCGTCAAACTCAAGGACGGCAAGTGGTGGATGGCCAAGAACCTGCGCTACGTCCCGGCCGGCATCACGGTCAGTTCCAGCCTCAGCGATGTCACCGCCGGCGTCTTCAACCCGCTCGTACTGAACGAAGACGGGTCCGCCGCCGTGTTCTCCAACGACGACGCCGTCGTGGCCGCCCAGGGCTACCTGTACCAGGCGGAAGTCGCCCTCGGCAAGAAGGTCGGCGACCTGAAGAGCGTGGCCGACGCCGAGGCGCTCGAAGGCGCCCAGGGCATCTGCCCTCCGGGCTGGCATGTCCCGACGCTCGATGACATCCTCGACCTGGTCGG
>JAFUUB010000073.1 GCA_017483985.1 Bacteroidales bacterium
AGGAAGACGCCATCAAGGGTTCCATCATTACCAACATCGACCAGTCCCTCCAGGGCCGTGCGGCCGGTGTCCAGGCAGTCCAGACCTCCGGTGCTCCGGGCTCCTCTTCCTCCATCCGCGTCCGTGGCCAGGCGACCATCAACGCCAACGCCGAACCGCTGTACGTCGTTGACGGCGTCATCATGCAGGGCGGCGGCCAGAGCGGCGCCGACTTCGGTCTGGGCGACGCGCTCGGCAACGGTGCCGTCTCCACGGTCTCCCCGCTGTCCACGATCAACCCGTCCGATATCGTCAGCATGGAAATCCTCAAGGATGCTTCCGCGACGGCTATCTACGGTGCCCAGGGTGCGAACGGTGTCGTCCTCATCACCACCAAGCGCGGTCGGAGCGGCGATGCGAAATTCACCTACGACGGCATGGTCGCCCTGCAGCGCCAGACCCGTCGCATCGACCTGCTGAACCTGCGCGAATTCGCCGAGTACTACAACGACCTCAAGTCGGTCGGCATGGTCGGCGAGAACGAGAAATACAGCGATCCTTCCATCCTCGGCAAGGGTACCAACTGGCAGGATGCCATCTTCCGTACAGCCCTCCAGCATCAGCACCAGATCAGCGCCCAGGGCGGCGGCGACAAGGTCCAGTACTATGTCTCCGGTTCCTGGATGGATCAGGAAGGTACCATCATCGGTTCCGAATTCGAGCGTTTCTCGGTGCGTGCCAACCACGATGCCAACCTCAAGGACTGGTGGAAGATCGGCTTGAGCGCCACCTATTCCTCCACGGATGAGAACATGAAACTTGCCGACTCGGACGAAGGTATCATCAACTACACCCTGACCTCCCTGCCGAGCGATCCGATCTACGACCAGGACGGCAACTACTACAACATCCAGATGGACAAATACTCCATCGTCAACCCGGTTGCCATGGCCATGCTCGAGAAGATCCTCCTCAAGCGCCAGAAGCTCCAGGGCAACATCTTCTCCGACATCACCTTCCTCAAGGACTTCGTCTGGCATGCCGAACTGGGTTACGACATCAGTTCCTCCGATGCGGAGACCTTCAACCCCTCCGTGAGCATCGGTTCCTACCAGCGTGCCGCCAACGAGATCCGCAACCAGAAGAACAGCTCCCTGTTCTGGCAGCTGAAGAACTACGTGACCTGGAACAAGTCGCTTGGCAAGCACAGCCTGACCGCGATGGTCGGCCAGGAAGCCTGGGAGAGCAAGTACGACTACATGTCGGTCTACAACACGAACCTCCCGTCCAACGACGTCGAGAACCCGTACCTCGGCGGCGGTACTCCGACCATCGGTTACGGTTTCGGCAGCAGTTCGATGGCTTCCTTCTTCACCCGTGAGACCTACAACTTCGACAACCGCTACATCGGTACCTATACCTTCCGGTATGACGGTTCCTCCAACTTCGGTCCCAACAAGCGCTGGGCCCCGTTCCACTCCTTCGCCCTTGCCTGGCGTTTCACCAACGAGCCATTCTTCCCGGAGGCTGCCAAGAACGTGCTGACCGACGGTAAGCTCCGTATCGGCTGGGGCCAGACCGGCAACTCCTCCATCGGCGGTTACAAATGGGGCGCTTCTATGATCAAGGTCGCCACCGGCCTCGGTACCGGCTACCGCCAGGCCAACATTCCGAACCTGGACATCCAGTGGGAGAAGCAGGAGCAGGTCAACGTCGGTCTCGACCTGACCCTCTGGCAGGGCCGCGTCACCTTCACGGGCGAATGGTATGACAAGCGTTCCAACGACATGCTCATGCCGCTGCAGATGCCGACCTACATGGGTACCTCCGGCAACGCTTCTTCCGCCCTGGCCGCTCCGTACGGCAACTACGGCAAGATCCAGAACACCGGTTGGGAATTCACCCTCGGCGTGCACCCCATCGTGACCAAGAATTTCGAGTGGGGCAGCGAGGCGCAGGTCTCCATCAACCGCAACAAACTGGTCGCCCTGTCCGGCACCGCTTCCGCCGCCATCACGGGTAACGGCCAGTGGAATGACATCGTGAGCTCCTCCAACATCGGCGAGCCGCTCTTCAGCTTCTACGGCTATGTCACCGACGGCATCATTTCCTCTTACGATGAACTGGTCGCGGCTCCGAAGACGACCAACTATCCGGCCGACGGTGTTTCCTTCAGCCAGTACAGCACCCCGTGGATCGGCGACATCCGGTTCAAGGACCTGAACAACGACGGTTACATCACCGAATCCGACCGTACCAACATCGGTTCCCCGATGCCGAAATTCACCTTCGGCTGGACGAATACCTTCCGTTACAAGAACTGGGACCTGAGCATCTTCATCAACGGTTCCTACGGTAACAAGGTCCTCAACTACCTGAGCATGCGTACCGGCAACATGAAGTCCGCCTGGGCCAACCAGCCGGCTGCCGTGCTGGAGCGCACGAAGCTCGAGCCCATCGATGCCGCTGTCGTCTATGATGGCACCGATGGCATTTGGAACTGGTATGAGGATGTCCACAACGTCCGCATCGCCAATCCGGGTGCCAAGCTCCCGCGTGCCACCACCGGCGACCCGAACGAGAACAGCCGCCTGAGCGACCGTTACATCGAGGACGGTTCCTATGTCCGCCTGAAGAACATCACGCTCGGCTATACCTTCCCGAAGGCCTGGCTGCAGAAAGTCAAGATCGACAACCTGCGCGCCCAGATCAACATCCAGAACCTCTATACGCTGACCAAGTATACCGGCTATGATCCAGAAATCGGTGCCAGCACCGCTTCGGTCAACGTCATGGGCTTGGATAACGGCCGTTATCCTTCCCCGACCGTCTATTCCTTCGGCCTGAATCTTACTTTCTAAAGCATGGAGGATAAACATATGAAAATGAACATCTTCAAATATACCGCCCTTGTCGCTGTCCTTTGCTTCGGCGCCGTCTCCTGCGAGAAGTTCCTGGACCGTCCGGCTGAGGATTCCTACAACGAGGCCAATTTCTACCAGGATGCCAGCCAGTGCATCCAGGGCGTCAACTACCTCTACAATTCCCCGTGGTATGACGTCATCCGCGGTTTCTACCGGGTCGGCGAGTGCTTCTCCGGCAATTACTACATGGGTGACAGCCCCTATCTGCAGTTCAATGTCAACGGTTCTGACAAGGAACTCCGTGACATGTCCAGTTCCCTGTGGGCCGTCAATTCCAATGCGACCGTCGTCTACAACCGGTTGAAGAACACCACCGGCGTAGACCAGGCCACCCTTGACATGTGCATGGGCGAGGCCCTGACCTGGAAAGCCTTTGCGTATTTCTTCCTGGTCCGCACCTTCGGCGAAGTACCGATCATGCATGACATCTCGGCTGCCATCGCCGCAGGCGACTACAACAACCTGTACAAGGCGCCGAAGGAGGATATCTACAACTATATCGTGATGATCCTCGACAAGGCCATGACCCTCCTTCCGAAGAAGGTGGCCAACAAGGACGGCCGGATCGACTACTACAGCGCCGAAGCCCTGCTGGCCAAGGTCTACCTGCAGAAGGCCGGCGTGACCGGTACCCTCAACCAGGACGACCTGGACAAGGCGGCCGCCTATGCCAAGGATGTCATCGAGAACTCCGGCCGCGAGCTGATGGAGAACTACAGCGACATCTTCCGCATGCAGAACAACAAGAACATCGAGGCCCTGATCTCCTGGCACTGGGATGCTTCCGCGCAGCCTTGGACCGCGCAGAACTCTTTCCAGAGTGACTTGGCCATGAACGGTTTCGACGAGTTCGGCGACTGCTGGGGCCAGTGGAACGGTCCTTCCATCGCGCTGCAGGATGCCTTCGGTGTCAGCGCCGCCATGGATCCGGCCCAGCGCAATGACGTGGATACCCGCCGCAAGGCGACCATGATGCTCCCGGGCGATACCTATGATTACTTCTGGACCGACTGGGGCGGTTTCGACTACCTGCGGTTCTTCTATGACAAGAACTATGGCCCGAGCGGTTCGACGAATGCTTCCGACGGCGCCCTGAACTCGCCGACCGGTGCCGGCTGCGTCAAGTTCCTCTATGGCGACGGTGCTGACCACCAGGCCGCCCTGGGCGTTTCCGCAAGCCGTATGGCCTATGGTCTTTCCACCCATATCCTCCGCCTGGCCGATATCTATCTGGTCTATTGCGAGGCCAAACTGCACGGTCCGGGATCCTCTACGAGCGACGCCCTCGCCGTCCAGTGCTACAACGACATCCGCAACCGCGCCATCCCGGGCAGTTGGAGCGAGGTCTCTTCCATCACCTTCGAACAGGTCTGGAAGGAACGCAACCTGGAACTGGCCCTCGAAGGCGACCGTTGGTACGACTACGTCCGCGTCGGTTATTACAACCCGAGTTTCGTCGTGGCCGACATCCAGGCCCAGCGTCGCAACAACTTCAGCGGAAGCCTCGATGACGTTGCGAAGGCTTACTACGAGACCGGTGTCTGGAACGGTACGGGCATCACGTATAACGAGAATGAGAACCCGGTTCCGTCCGAGTCCGCCATCCTTGCCAAGATCGCTGCACTTCCGTTCCCGTCTGAGGATGTGGTTTACAACCCGCACCTGGACGAACCGGCCCAGCCGTTCGATCTCTCCACCATTACTTTCTAATTTAACCGGCCAACGAATATGAAAAAATACATAATGAAGTTTGGTTTGATGACGGTCGCGCTGTTCGGCCTCGCAATGGGTTTTACCGCCTGCGAGGATGAACCGGACCGGTTCGAACTGACCGACGGACTCCCGACCATCCACTACGTCCGTCCGATCGACGTGGCGGTGAAGGATTCCCTGCTGACCAGCGCCTACATGGGCAACGGCATCTGCATCGTGGGTGACAACCTGCGCAGCGTCTACAAACTGGTGTTCAACGACCAGGAGGCCGTGCTGAACAACAGCTACATCACCGACCATACCCTGTTGGTCGACGTCCCGAGCACGATTCCGGGCGAGGTGTCCAACAAGATCTATTTCTACAACAAGAAGGGCGACATGGTGGACTACGATTTCAGTGTCCTCGTGCCGGGACCGACCATCGCGTCTATGTCCAACGAATTCGCGCTTCCGGGCTCCGTCGCCACCCTGTACGGCGATTACTTCATCGATGACCCGAACGTGCCGCTGACCCTGGAGATCGGCGATACGCCGGTCACCGATATCAAGGAGATCAGCAAGGGCTACATCCGTTTCACCGTTCCGGAGGGAGCGGAAGAAGGCGAGGTCTCCGTGAAGACCGTTTACGGCGAGACGACATCCGTCTTCCATTACAAGGATTCCCGCGGCAGCCTCTTCAATTTCGACAGCGACCCGCATCCGACCAACCACGGCTGGCACGGCCAGGTCATCGAGACCGACGAAACGGCCCTGGACGGCAACTTCCTCCGCCTCGGCGGCGTGGATGTCCTGATGGATGCTGACGGTGGCTGGAACGACGGCAACTTCTCCTTCGAGTACTGGCCGGGTGACGGCTGGGGCGACGTGGAGGACTATGCCACCGGCAAGCGGCTGACCGACTTCGTGGACTTCTCCGATTGGGAGAACATGGCCCTCAAGTTCGAGCTGTACGTCCCGAAGGCCAATCCTTGGAGCGCCGGTTCCATGCAGCTGATCGTGGGCGGCGTGGACAAGATTACGGGCGCTGCATCCGGTATCCCGGATATCGATGGAACGATCGTCGCCGGTGCCAACAACACCTACTTCAACAACGACGAACTCCCGCGCGGCCTGTATACGCCTTGGGTGACCACCGGTTCCTTCGATACCAATGACGAGTGGATCACCGTGACCGTGCCGTATTCCAACTTTATCTATGGTGCATCCGGTGTCCCGGCCAAGGGCAAACTCACCGCATCCGACTTTACCTCGCTGACCATCTTCGTGTGGAGCGGCGGCAACAAGGGTACGGAATGCCACCCGGTCATCAAGATCGATAACATCCGTGCCGTTCCTGTCAAATAATTGATGAAGACCATGAAAAAGATAATCAAATTCTCCGCAATCATCGCTTCCTGCCTGCTCGCGCTCGGCCTGGCTTCCTGCTCCCACAAGGAGCTGGACACCGACCAGTTCTCCAGCAAGGAAGTGACCCTGAATGCCTATGGTCCGCTGCCTGTCGCACGCGGCGGTGTCCTCCGCTTCATCGGTTCCAACCTGGACCAGGTGACGGCGGTCAACATCCCGGGCGTGGGCTCCCTGACCAACATCACGGTCGTCAAGTCCGGCGTGCCGAGCGAGATTACCGTGACCCTTCCGAAGGACGGCCCGGAACCGGGTACCGTTTCCATTACCACCAAGGACGGCAAGACCATCAATGCCGTCACCCCGATCAGCTATACGGAGCCGATTTCCATCGAGTCCGTCACCCCGGCGACCGTATACCCGGGCGACGAACTGACGATCGAGGGTGACTACCTGAACCTCATGCACGAGGTCATCTTCGAGAAGGATGTCTTCGTGTCCGAGAACAACTTTGTCAGCCACGACCGCTACAAGATCGTGGTCAAGGTCCCGGCCGAGGCCCGGACGGGCGCCGTCGGCGTGGGCGATGTCGATGAAATCAACCTTCCTGAGGATTCCAAGGTGATTGCCAATCAGATCTTCTTCGAGGAAGAGACCGTGGTCGGCACCGCCGAAGGCTCCCTCGTCAAGACGACCCTCAAGGCCGGCGAGACCGCGACCGTCAAGGGTTCGCACTTCGACCTGGTCACCGCGGTCAAGATTGGCAATGTTGAAATCGAAGACTTTAAGGCTTCTGCTTCCCAGCTGACCTTCACCCTCCCGGCCGAAGCCGCCGACGGGGACGTGCTGATGGTCATGGCTTCCGGCGTGGAAGTTTCCGCCGGCAAGCTGGAGACCGTCAAACCGTCGGAATTGAAGGCCGCTCCCGCCCCGGTCAAGGCCGGTCAGACCCTCACCATCACCGGTAAGGACCTCGACCTCGTGACGGGTATCGAGCTGCCGAATGCCGGCTGGGTGGAATTCCAAGGCAGCGAGGCCATCACCTTCGAGATGCCTGCGGCCGCCCAGGAAGGCGATGCCACACTGCAGATGGCCAACGGCCTTTCCGTGACCGTGGCTTACACCCTGGTCAAGCCGGTGGTTGAGAGTTACAGCGCCAACCCGGCCGCTGCCGGTTCCGACGTGACTCTTAACGGTACCGACCTGGATCTGGTGACCGCCGTGACCTTCGCCCAGGACCTTACCGTGGAGGTAAAGGATCCTGCCGCCGATGCCCTGACGGTGGCCGTCCCGACGGCTGCTGAGACGGGCAAGCTCCTCCTGTCCCTGGCCAACGGCACGCAGGTCGAGGCTCCCGAACTTGCCATCGACAAGCCGGCCGGCGCCTACATCGCCGTCTTCCCGGAGGACCTGTATGCACCGGGCACCATGTTCATCGTCGACATCGAGAACGCCGAGCACCTGACCGGCGTCCAGGTTGACGGCGTGGATGTGACCTACATCCTCAACGGCAGCACCCTGTACTTCTCCATCCCGGCCGATGCGACCCGCGGCAGCCAACTGACCCTGGTCTCCGACAACGGCAGCGTGACCTACACGATGAACATCGATCCGGGTGACTTCATCGTCACGCCGATCTGGACCGGTTCCTTCGAACTGGGCAACTGGGGCGGCCTGCAGGCGTTGGCTTGGGGCGGCTATGACTGGAGTACGGTCAAGCCCGGCCAGATCCTCCGCATCGAGGCCGAGAGCGCACTTGCCGAAGGTGAGTGGTGGTGCTACACCCTCAAGAGCGGAACGAAGTGGGACGAACTGGCCGGCGGTCCCGGACAGATCGACAACCCGACGAACCCGTATGATATCGTCCTGACGCAGGAAATGATCGATGACCTCATCGCCAACAACGGCCTTGTCATCCAGGGTTACATGGGTATCATCAAGCGGATTTGCATCGTCGACGACCTTCGTTACGGGACGACCATCTGGTCGGGTTCCCAGGAACTGGGTAACTGGGGCGGTCTGCAGGCATTGGCCTGGGGCGGCTATGACTGGAGCACGGTCAAGGCCGGACAGACCCTGTATATCCATTCCACCCCCGACGTAGCCGAAGGTGAGTGGTATTGCTATACGCTCAAGAGCGGAACGAAGTGGGACGACCTGGCCGGCGGCCCCGGACAGATTAACAACCCTGAAAGTCCGCTGGGTATCAAGCTCAACCAGGAGATGGTCGACGACCTGAACAACAACAACGGTCTCGTCATCCAGGGATACATGGTGACGATTACCGCCGTCTCCCTGAAGTAACCTTTTATTCCGGAGGGGGCTGACCCTCCCTCCGGGATCCAATTTATAAACTATGAAACGGATATTTTCTTTGATGCTGGCAACCGCCACCGCAGCCTTGCTCTGGTCCTGCGGCGGCAATGCCGACCCGGACCCGGATCCGACTCCGGCCGCTCCGAAGAACGTCACTCTTTCCGCGACTTCCGCCAACGTGGCCCAGGCCGGAGAGGAGATCACGCTCGATATCACGGCTCCGGCCCGCCCAGCCGTTTCCGGCGCTCCGGACTGGATCTCGGTGCGCGAAGGCATCTACAACAGCCAGACCTATGTCATGACCGGCGTCAAGCTGACGGTCGCGGCCAATACGACCTACGAAACCCGCACCGCCACCCTCACCTTCAAGGCCGGAACGGCTTCCGCAACCTTCCAGGTCAGCCAGGCCGGCCGGACCAAACCGGCGGATCCGGACAACAAGAACCTGTCCAAGTCGCTGGTGACGGCCGATCCGACACCCAATGCCAAAGCCCTTTTCGATTATTTCCTGGGTGTTTATGGAAAGAAAACAGTTTCCTCGGTCGTGGCGGATGTCAACTGGAATTACAAGGAGGCTGAAAAGATCCATACGGCAACGGGTAAGTATCCGGCGATAAATTGTTATGATTTTATCCAGATCTATGTCCCGTCCGGAAACAATTGGATTAATTACAATGATCTTACGCCGGTTACGGATTGGTACGATGCCGGTGGCATCGTGTCGCTGATGTGGCATTTCAATGTGCCGAGGAGTGAGTCTACAGTCATTGGGACAGATGGCAGTGGTGTGACTTGCAGTCCGTCCGAGACCACTTTCAAAGCCTCGAATGCCCTGGTCTCCGGTACCTGGGAGAACAAGTGGTTCTATGATGAGATGGATAAGGTTATCGAAGTAATCCTGAAACTTCAAGAGAAGGGGATAGCGGCGACCTGGCGCCCTTTCCATGAGGCTGCAGGAAATGCCACGCTCAAGGAATCGGCATCTTGGGCGACATCCTGGTTCTGGTGGGGAGCTGATGGGGCTGAAACTTATAAGAAACTCTGGAAAGCTATGTTCGAACACTTCGGCGAGAAGGGGGTGCGGAACCTGATCTGGGTCTGGACGACGCAGAATTTCAATGGGGACTCCTCTAAGTACAATCAGGATAAGGATTGGTACCCCGGGGATGCCTATGTGGATATGGTCGGTCGGGATCTATATGGTACCAGTTCAGACAAGAATGCCCAGGAATGGGATGAGATCCAGAAAGCCTATCCGAAAAAGATGGTCTGCCTGGCAGAATGCGGAAATGCTGTGGATAATGATACAAAGAAGGTTACAGCCTACTTCCCAAAATTGACAGATGTTTGGAATGCCGGAGCATATTGGCTGTCTTTCATGCCCTGGTATGGCGCCAACATGCCAGACAATACATGGTGGAAAGATGCGATGAACAGTGAGATTATAATATCACGCGATGAACTGCCTTCCGACTTGTTTACGAAATAATTCGAGCATATGATGAGATACCTCTGGAAACTACTTCCCGCCTTTGTATTGACGGCCGCCCTGGCTTCCTGCGGCGGAAATGCCGATCCGGATCCGACCCCGACCCCGGTGGCCCCGACGACCGTGACGTTGTCCTCCGCCTCCGCGAATGTCGCACAACCCGAAGAAGAAATCACCCTTGACATCACCGCACCATCCCGCCCGGAAGTCTCCGGCGCACCGGACTGGGTGACGGTCAAGCTCGGCATCTACGATGCCAAGACCTTTAAGATGACCGGTGTCAAGATCACGGTGGCGGCCAATCCCACGTATGAGACCCGGACCGCGACCCTGACCTTCAAGGCCGGCACCGCCTCCGCGACCTTCGCCCTCAGCCAGGCGGGGAAAGAACCGGTTGTTGTCCCGACGCTTCCGGACAATGATGCTGTGGCGATGGCTCGCAAGATCGGCCTGGGCTGGAACATGGGGAATGAACTGGAGGCCCATAACAATGGTTTTGTTGATGAAACGGCGTGGACGGGAGTCCTCGCAACCCAAGCGACATTTGATGCTGTTAAAGCGGCAGGTTTTACAAGCGTTCGAATTCCGATTTCCTGGCTTGATAAAATTGGAGATGCTCCCGATTATACCTTATCTTCCGACCGTTTGGAGCGGGTTGCGGAAGTAGTGGGATATGCCAAGAATGCGGGTTTGGTTACCATCATCAACACCCATCATGATGGTGCCGATAGCCAGTATTGGCTTTCCGTCCTACAGGGAGCCGACAATAATACCATCACGGAAAAGATCAAGAAGGTATGGATGCAAATCGCGGAACGCTTTAAAGATGAGGGAGATTGGCTGATTTTTGAGTCTTTCAATGAGATACAAGATGGCGGATGGGGATGGAGCTCGGAATATCAGACCGCTGCTGGGAAAAAACGCCAAAATGACATCTTAAATGGCTGGAACCAGACATTTGTAGATGCGGTACGGACAACAGGAGGAAATAATGCCAACCGATGGCTGGGTGTTCCTGGATATGCTGCAGATCCGGTAAGGACGCTTGATGACGGATTTGTCGTGCCGGAAGATCCGGCCGGGAAGATCATGGTCGCTGTCCATAATTATACTCCATATGACTTTTGCCAGACTGCAAAAGCCAGCGAGTGGGGCCATACTCGAAAGACAAACCTGACCGATGAGTCATATAATGAAGATTATCTTAGGGCTGTTTTCAATAGACTCTATCAGAAATGGGTTTCCAAGAACATCCCGGTTTATTGGGGAGAGTTTGGTTGTGTTAACCGATCGGCCGGAAAAGCTCGTCAATTCCAATTATATTACTTAGAATATGTTTCCAAACTCTCCCGCTGTTTCGGGATGGGTGGCTTGATTTGGGATAATGGTGCCAAGAGTGGGAATGGAGAGTTATATGGTATTATCCACCATGGTACTGGTGAGTATTTGGATGCGTCATATGGCCCCATGATCGTAAATGCATGTAAAAAAGGATTCCAAAGTGAAGATGCATCTTATACGCTGGATACCATTTATGACGCTGCTCCTACCCCGTAATTATGAATAAAATGAAAATTCTTCAGAAAATAATCCTCCTGTCGGCGGCTTCGGCCGTTGCACTGGCCGCCTGCGGGAATAAAGAAGTGAAACCGATGGAGACCCCGAAGGACCGCCTGGTGGCGCAACTGTTCGACGCCGTCAAGTCCGGCAAGATCCTGTACGGCCATCAGGATGACCTGGTGTACGGCCATGCCTGGAAAGTGGAAGATGTCGCAAACGATCCGCTCGAACGCTCGGATGTCAAGGCGGTGACCGGTCATTTCCCGGCCATGGTCGGTTTCGACCTGGGCGGCATCGAGATGGGCTGGAACGCCAACCTGGACGGTGTTTCCTTCGACCTGATGCGCCGTGCGGCCGTGACCCATGCGGCCCGGGGTGGCGTGGTGACCTTCTCCTGGCATCCGCGCAACCCGCTGACCGGCGGAGACGCCTGGGATGTGTCCTCCGACCAGGTCGTCGCGTCCATCCTCGAGGGAGGGGAGAAGCATGACCTCTTCCTGCAATGGCTCGGTCGGGCGGCTGATTTCCTGGAGACCCTCAAGGATGCCGACGGCCGGCCGGTCGCGGTGCTGTTCCGCCCTTGGCACGAACATACCGGCAGCTGGTTCTGGTGGGGCGAAAACCTCTGCTCGGAGCAGCAGTACAAGGACCTGTTCCGGATGACGTATGGCTATCTGACCGGCACCCGGGGACTGACGAATCTCGTCTGGGTCTACTCGCCGGGTTCCGGGATCACCCCGCAGCGGTACATGAGCCGCTATCCGGGCGATGAGTTCGTGGACATGCTCGGGATTGACGACTATCAGTCTGTCGGCGCAGACCAGTCCCTTGCGAATGCGGAAGCGGGCTATATCGCAGGGATGAAAGAGAGCCTGACCTTCATGAACGCGCTGGCGCAGGAACATGAGAAACTGATGTGCCTGTCCGAGACCGGATTCGAAGGCATCCCGGATCCGTCCTGGTGGACAAACACCTTGCTCCCTGCCATCCAGGATTTCCCGATCGCCTATGTGCTGACCTGGCGCAATGCCCACGACAAGCCCGGCCATTTCTATGCCGCCTGGCCCGGTTCAGGTGACGCGGCGGATTTCAAAGCATTTGCCGGGAGCGATAACATATTGTTACTGAACGAATAAACCTAAATCTGACTTATATATGACATTTGAAGAGAGACTGGCTTGCCTGGAACAAGCCCATGCGGCCCTTTTGGCAAAAAAGAATGAGCCGGTCTATGTGAACGGTGTTTATGAGCGGTATCGCAACCCGATCCTGACCGCGGAACATGCCCCGCTTTTCTGGCGATATGACCTGGACAAGGAGACAAATCCTTTCCTGCTGGAGCGGTTCGGCATCCATGCCGCATTCAACTCCGGCGCCATCAAGTGGGGGGACAAGTACCTGCTGTGCGTACGGGTGGAGGCGGCCGACCGCAAGTCCTTCTTCGCCATGGCCGAGAGCCCGAACGGCATCGACAACTTCCACTTCTGGGACCGTCCGGTGACCCTTCCGGACTATGGGGAGCCGGCAACGAATGTCTATGACATGCGCTTGACCCCGCATGAGGATGGCTGGGTGTACGGCATCTTCTGCGTGGAGCGGAAGGATCCCGCCGCCCCGAAGGGCGACCTTTCCTCCGCTGTGGCCTGCGCCGGCGTGGTCCGTACGAAGGATTTCATCCACTGGGACCGCCTGCCGGACATCGTCAGCGGCAGCCAGCAGCGCAATGTCGTGCTGCATCCGGAATTCATTGACGGGAAATATGCCCTGTATACCCGCCCGCAGGACGGCTTCATCGACGCCGGCAACGGCGGCGGTATCGGCTGGGCCCTGGTGGATACCATGGACGGCGCCGTGATCCGGGAGGAGAAGATCATCAACCTGCGTCATTACCATACGATCAAGGAGTGCAAGAACGGGGAAGGCCCGGCACCGATCAAGACCCCGAAGGGCTGGCTGCACCTGGCCCATGGCGTCCGCGGCTGTGCGAGCGGCCTCCGCTATGTGCTGTACCTGTACATGACGGCCCTGGACGATCCGTCCCGCGTCATTGCTGAACCGGCCGGATTCTTCATGGTCCCGGAAGGGGAGGAGTATGTCGGTGACGTGATGAATGTCCTCTTTACCAATGGCTGGATCGCGGATCCGGACGGGAAGGTCTATATCTACTATGCCTCCTGCGATACGCGGATGCATGTGGCGACTTCGGATGTGGACCGCCTGGTCGATTACTGCCTGCATACGGAGCCGGACGGCTTCACGACCACCGACACGGTGCGCCGTTTGAACCGGCTGATTGACCGGAATCTCGCAAAATAATCGTATATTCGCGGAAATTTAACCACATTTACAATGGCCCAAACGACAGACAAACCGACCCTGAAAGAAAAAATCGGCTATGCCCTGGGAGATGCCGCCGCCGGCGGTATTACCTGGAAGGTGATGTCGATCGCATTCCCGCTGTTCTTTACCAACATTTTCGGCCTCACCGTCGCCGATACGGCGACCCTGATGCTGGTTGCGCGCCTCTTCGATGTCGTCACGGACCCGCTAATGGGTTCGCTGGCGGACCGGACGCAGTCGCGCTGGGGAACGTACCGGCCGTGGATCATCTTCGGAGCCATCCCGCTGGGTGTCGTTTTCGCCTTGCTGCTCTTCACCCCGGACTTCGGCCCCGTGGGCAAGCGCATCTACGCCTATACGCTGTACCTGCTCATGATGGCGGTCTACACCGCCGTCAACGTCCCATACGGCTCGCTGCTGGGCGTGATGACGGACGATGACAACGAGAAGAACGAGTTCTCTTCCTACCGGATGGTGGGCGCCTACGCCATGGGCTTCGTTACCCTGCTATCCTTCCCGTACCTGCAGAAGATGGTCGGCGGTACGCCGGCACATCAGTATGCGGTCCTGGGCGTCCTGCTGGGCGGCCTGGCGGCCCTGGGAACGCTGGCCTGCGGCCTGCTGACCAAGGAGCGGCTGAAACCCGTCCGTGCGGAGAAATTCTCCCTCAAGCCGTTCGCCGACCTGTTCCGCAACAAACCGTGGATCTACCTGACGCTGGTCGGTATCTGCATGAACTTCTTCAACGGTTTCCGCTATGCCGTCGCGGGTTATCTGCTGGAGTACTGCCTCCATGGCGACGTGACCGTTTCCGGCCTGATCATCAACTATACGGTGTTCATGACCTTCGGTGAGGTGACCTGTATGATCTTCGGCGGCGTTTCCCCGAAGTTTACCAAGTGGGTCGGATCCAAGCGGAAGGCTTTCTCCTGGGCGGCCCTGCTGTGCGCGGTTTCGTCCGTGGCCTTCTTCTTCATCCCGATGGACCCGAAGTACATCTGGATGATGATCGCCGTGGTCATCATCACATCCATCGGCATCGGCCTTTTCTCCCCGCTGCTGTGGTCCATGTATGCCGACGTCGCCGACTATGCCACCGAGAAGAACGGTACGTCTTCGACCGGCCTCATCTTCTCTTCCGGCACGATGTCCCAGAAGTTCGGTTCCGCCATTTCCGGCGCGCTCGTCGCGCTGCTCCTGGGCCTTTCCGGCTTCGTCTCCGGCACCGATCCCGCCACGGGACAGACGGTCGTGACCATCACGAACGAGGCCTCGGTCCAGCACATGATCTGGTCACTGTTCTCCCTCTTCCCGGCCGCGATCGCGCTGCTCATCGTCTTCCTGCTTCGCCTTTATCCGATCAAGAAATAAAGAGAATGCCCCGGAATTTTTGATGTGACCCCCAATAGTTGGACGGTTTAACATTATCTACGAGGCTTTAGATTGGAACAGAGCTCGGTATTGTACCGGGCTCTTTCCTTTTAGCCTCAGTTTGATTCTATCATTATTGTAGTACCGGATGTATTTCCGGAGAGCCTTCTTGAACTG
>JAFUUB010000074.1 GCA_017483985.1 Bacteroidales bacterium
CCTCCCCTCGGGGGAGGGACTTACCTTATCAGCGCAAGAATTACCGGATTTTCAAGCAATTGACCGGATTTTTCGAGTATCACGGTGCTTTAACCGCTTTCCCGGCTCTATTTGCCGGAGCTAATGCTTTTTGCTTTGAAGATAGGCTTTGAAGAAGCGCCCCTGGGTCGTGGGGGTATAATCCCAGTCGCTGATGAGCGTCGGCGCCCAGGCCGTATCGAAACACCAGACGGTAAACGAAATGCCCTTCTTCTCAAAGTATTGGGTAACGTGCTCACCATACGCCTCCGTCGAAATGACCGGGATATGCGCACCGCGTTCCTCCGCCAGACAGAATCCGATCTCGGTGCAAATGACCGGATACGTATCCGCCACGAAGCCGAAATCTTTCTCCCATTTCTCCTCCCAGGGTTCGGGACGCTTCATCGGGTACGGATGCGACACATACGCCACATTCGGACGCGCAACCGGTTCCGTCGCGACCGGGGTCAGGTCATAGGCCCAATTGAAACCGGCGCACAGGCATACGGCCTTGGGATTGTACGTGCGCACGGTGTCGATGATCTGTTCCTGGATTTCTTTCCACTCTGTCCAAGTGCAGGAGCCTGTTCCATCTACGGTCGGTTCATTGAACAGTTCATAGAGCGCGACCGTCGGCTCGTCCTTGTACCGCTGGGCGACCGTCCGCCAGAACCTGAAGGTCTCCGCCTTGGTGGTATTGTACATGGGCGAAGTGTAGCGTTCCTCCTTGAGATTCCCGATGGAATGCCAGTCCATGATTACGTACAGTCCGTGCTGCTTGGCCCATTCGATACCCTGGTCCATGGCCTGGAAGGTTTCATCCCACCCATACGCGTTGATCCGCGACGGATGAACCGCGAAACGGACGACATTGGCTCCCCAATCTGCCGCCTCCGCAAAATACCGTTCATTCCACTGGCCGTCATGGATCAGCTTGACCGGATCTGACAGACACAATCCGCGGAAGACCAGCTCGTTTCCCTGGGGATCGATGAATTTGTTTCCCTCGACCCTCACCCATCCTTCGCGGGTGGAGCAGAAAACGGTCATGACCAGCGCAAGCATCAGCGCCGCCACAACACGCAGGACACTCTTTTTCATATCGGATCGTTTTGGTGATTCACTCGTCCTGACATATCGATTTCAATACAATCTGCCATGTTATTCACAAAGTTAGGCGTTTTTCCCGTCTCCTCCAAGCCTCTCCCCCGGCATCTCGGCATGGCGTGTTTTGTAAATATCTAATACACATCATATTAGCCAATATGCCATCACCAAAAACGGATATGGCAGTTTACATAATTTACTCATAACCAGTTATTTATAAAACACGCATCCCGAGAAGAGCTTACGAATGGGGAAAACAGCCTATCCGAATCTTTTATTATACGGAATAAATACTTATCTTTGGACCATCATACGAAGGGAGTCCCGACTGATCAGCCCGGGGAAAGATGCCCATTCAAAAAAGGGGATAGGTTTTGTGAGTCTGGAAATCATATGCGGAAAAAGATTTTTGTCAATGCGCGCCCAACGCATGCGTATCAAAAGGGACGTCAAGGAAATGTCCTGTTTTACTGTGTCCAGGACAGATTGGTTTATTACACCATATATTGCATTGAGGCAGAAAAATATGGCATTGTAACCTTGGCACTTACGCTGATGTACAATCATACGCACTCCCTGCAGCAAGCAGCCACCTACCCGGCCTTCTCGCGTTTTAACGGGACGGTTGAGATGCTCTACTCGTATGAATTCAAACAGAGCGGCGGTGTGTCAGGACCGGTGTTCCAGCGGCCATTTGGATGGGCACAGAAAATAGGAGACAAGGCTATACGGACCTGTATGGCATACATCGCGAATAATGCAAAGGAGAAAAGACTGCATAGGGATGTCCTGGACTACCGATGGAACTTTATCGCATACGCCAAATCCGACCATCCCTACTCACCGCCTTTGGTATTGCGCCGGGCTTCGTCCCGCATGCGACGCGCAACAGCACGGATAAAATGGTATCGCAAGCATGGCAGATATTTGAACCACGCTGTCTTGAACCAGTTATTTGAAGGGCTGAGACAAGAAGAGCAGGAGCAATTGATCGATTATATCATATATACCTATCAGGTGGTTGATTATCAAGAGGCGATCCGCTATTGGGGCAGCTATGAGAAAATGGTTGAAGCCTTCCGCATCTCATCCGGTTCGGAATATGACATCTCCGAGGAGAATGAAGATGATCTCCCCTATCGGGAGATGATAAAGGAGATACAACGCCTCGGATACCGTGCGACAGAACGGCATTATCTGAAAGAATCCGATCATCGGTTCACCAACCTGTTTGGACGGTTGCTGCGGCTGGCTCCACGATGGCAGGTAATGCGGTTTTTACATCTTAACAGGAAGTAGCGTGATTTGTAACTATCTGAAATGAAGGATATTAAATGATTTGCCATCCTCAAAAATGAGGATGGCAAATCGACTAATGTGTTGATTGTCTATTCGTTACAAAACACGGCAGATGGATAAAACTGGCACGGCAAATGGATGGAACCGGTACGGCAGATGCCTGGAACAGGGACTACAGGTGCCGGCTTAGCGGTACTTCTCGAAGTGGTACTGCTCGCGAAGCCTGGCCTGGGTCTCGGGGTCCTGGTGGGTGAAGTAATTCTTCCAGCCGGGGCAGAAGTTGATGTGCCAGCGCCAGAAACGGCCGGCGAGCGATTTGGGGTTTTTGTCGTGTTTGGCCCGCAGGGGGCAGGTTTCGCAGGGGTACGTTGCCATATAGTTCATTGAAAGGGCTCCGGCAGCACGGGACTGCCGGAGCCGGGTTAATCCTATTTGGTGGCGGCCTCAAGCCGCTTGAGCATGGCGAACATGACAGCGCCGGCAATCAGGCAGAGGGTCATCAGGATGGCCCAGTTGGCCCAGAGCGGGACATGGCGCCAGAGCAGACCGGGAATGGAACTGAGGTAGTTGCCTACGGCGGTGGAGGCGAACCACAAACCCATCATCAGGCCTTTGAACCGCGGCGGAGCGACCTTCGAAACGAAGGAGATGCCCATCGGGCTCAGCAGGAGTTCGGCGAAGGTCAGGATCAGGTACGTACCCATCAGCCAGGTCGGGACGACCGGGTCCGGAGACACGGTGCCGGCGAGTTCGGCCGGGGAAGCCTGTCCGCGGGAGGCCAGGATCATCACCAGGTAGCCGCAGGCGGCCACGAACATGCCCAGGCCGATCTTCTTCGGTGCAGAGGGCTCGAGACCTTCAGGATGGGCCGGCGTCTTCTTCGCGGCCAGGGCGGAGAAGATGGCCATCGAGACCGGGGTCAGGGCGACCACATAGAACGGGTTGAACTGCTGGAAGAGCTGCGGGAAGATGTCCAGCGGATTGGCCATGCCGCTGTACAGGGCATAGGCTCCGCCCCAGAGAGCGGCTGTTACAACCCCGCAGATCACCTTGCCGGATGCCTTTTCGGACTGGAAGATACCAAAGAGCGTATAGACGGAGGCTGCAATCAAGGCCAAAGCCCAGATATTGAAGCCGATACGCGTCCAGCCCGTAGCAAAGCTCTGGGTATAGTCACGGGCGAACCAGGTCAGTGATGAACCGTTCTGGTGGAAGGCCATCCAGAAGAAAATCACCACGGCGAACACCAGGATCAGGGCAACGATGCGGCTCTTCTCCTGCTGGTGGGTCAGTTCCTGCACCGGTGCGGCAGCCGGGGAAGCGGCTGCCTGCTTGGCATTGACGTCCGCATGCTTGAACCACTTGCGGCAGCCCAGGTAGATGGCGATGGAGACGATCAGGGACACGCAGGCCACGGCGAAGCCCATGTTGTAGGAACTGGCCAGGTTGTCGATATAATACTGGGAGAAACCGGCGAGGTCGCCGTCGGCGATCCCGGGCATCTGTCCCATCAGGGATTCGAGTTTGGCGGTATTCTCCGGCGTAATGGTCCCGTTCAGGTACTGGTGTGCCAGGGCAGGGATGTCGGCCTTGTAGACCAGGCCGGCCTTGCCGAGGAAGTGGTTGGTGATGGCCGTGGCGGCGGAAGGAGCGAACATGGCGCCGATGTTGATGGCCATGTAGAAGAGGGAGAATGCGGAGTCGCGCTTGGCGGCGTATTTCGGGTCGTCATACAGGTTGCCGACAAGCACTTGCAGGTTCCCCTTGAACAGGCCGGTACCGACGGCGATCAGCAGCAGGGCCAGCACCATGAGCGCCAGGCCCAGGTCGTTCGCGGCTGTCGGGATGGCCAGGCACAAATAGCCCAGGAACATGACGCACACGCCGGTGACGACGCATTTTCCGAAGCCGATCTTGTCGGCCAGCATACCGCCGAAAACCGGCATGAAATACACGGCGGCCAGGAAGATGGCATAATACTGGTTGGCGACCGCTTCCGTGAAGCCGAACTTGGCCTGCAGGAAAAGCATGAAGATCGCCAGCATGGTGTAGTAGCCGAAACGCTCGCCGGTATTGGCGAGCGCAAGGGCGAACAAACCTTTTGGTTGTCCTTTGAACATAGCTTCTTATATTAGGAATTCGTAACTCTTTCCAGCCACTTGACCATACCGAACATGACGCCCATGGACAGGAGGCAGAGGCAGGCGAAGACGCCCCAGCACCAACCCAGCGGAATGGCATTGTACATCTTCGGACCCAGGAAAAGGAAGAGGTTGCCGACGGCGGTGGCACCGAGCCAAAGGCCTTGGCAGAGACCCTGCATGCTCTTCGGAGCCACCTTCGAAACGAAGGACAGGCCGAGCGGAGAGATGAAGAGTTCCGCGACGGTCAGGAAGAAATACATCACGATCAGCACCCACGGACCGGCCTTCATGGAAGCCTGGGTCGCAGTGTCCAGCGCCAGGAAGCTGGTGGAAGACGGGTATCCCATCTTGAAGGAGAATGTGCTCAGGAAGATGTAGGCGATGGCCGCGATTCCCATACCGTACGCGATCTTGCGCGGGGTGGAGATCTGCTTGCCCCGCTTGCCAAGCCAACCGAAGAACCACATGATGACCGGGGTCAGCACGATGACGAAGAACGGGTTGACCGCCTGCCAGATTTCAGGAGCAATCTTGCTGGTATTCACGAAGTCACGGGCGAAGAACGACAGGGACTGACCGTTCTGGTGGAAGGAGAACCAGAAGAAGATGACCACGCCGAGGACGGCGAACAGGGCATACATGCGCTGCTTGATTTCCTTGGCCATGGCAATCTTTTCCTCCTCGGTATACCCGGCACTTTCGACGGCAGTTTTCTTTCCAGGCGTCGGGAAGATCTTCTTGGTGGCCAGGAAAATGCAGAGGGAAAGGAGCATCGCGCAAACGGAGGCGATGAAGGAATAGTGGATACCGGTATTGAAGTAATCCAGATAGCTGGTGCAGAATTCACCGATCGCGCTGACGTTGGACGGATCGAGCACGGCGCCGGCATTGGCGGCTTCGGCAATCAGGTTGTCGGAGATGGTGCCGTTGTTGATGAATTCATGGCAGAGTTTCGGCAGCTGGGCATTGTAGGAGAGGTTGTGCAGGCCGAGCCACCACTGACGGAGGAGCGGAGCCACGAACGGAGCGATCAGACCGCCGATGTTGATGAACACGTAGAAAATCTGGAAACCGGAGTCGCGCTGTCCCTGGGCCCATTTCAGCTTCTCGGGGCCTTCCTTGGCCGCTTCCGCCTCGAAATTGTCATACATCTGACCGACGATGGCCTGCAGGTTACCCTTGAACAGACCGTTGCCGAAGGCAATCAGGAAGAGGGCGAGGCAGGTCAGAGCGAGGAGCCAGGTCTTGTTGGCCGGAGTGGCCAGGATCGGGATGGACAGGACCACATAGCCGAGGGCCATGATGATCAAGCCGCGCTGGATCGTACCCTTGTAGTTGGAGGTACGGTCGGCGATGATACCGCCCACCAGGCTCAGCACGTAGATGCCGCAATAGAAAATGGAGTAAATGATACCTGCCTTGTCGTCGGCGAGGCCGAATTTGGAGCAGAGGAAGAGGGTAAGGACTGCATTCATGATGTAGTAGCCGAAACGCTCGCCCATGTTGCTGAGCGCTGCGGCCAACAGTCCTTTCGGATGGTTTTTGAACATATGATGTAGTTTTTGAGTTGACTCGACTGTCTACAAATATAACAATTCTTCACGGAAATGGAAGAAATTATTTATATTTGTAGAACGATGGCAAACGTGCTGCACAATGTTCTCCTGGCCGTTTTCCGGCCCGTCCAGCGCCTTCCGCTGAAGTTCCATTACTTCTGGGGAAGGGGCTTCGCCCGGCTTGCCGGAGATGTGGTGAAATACCGGCGGGATGTGGTGACCGTCAACCTGTCCCGCAGTTTTCCCGAGCGCAAATACAAGGATATCAAGAAACTGACAAAAGCCTTTTACGATCATCTCGGAGAGGTGTTCGCCGAGACGGTCTGGCTGGGCGGCTGCCGGGGCGACAAAGACCGGTTCTTCCGTGGGATCCGGATCGAGACCGAAGGTGTAGAAGGACTGACGGAGGATTTCCGGAAGGGGAGCGTCATGATCCTCAATGGCCATTTCGGCAATTGGGAACTCATCGGCGGCTATTTGCAGGCCATTTGCGACCAGTCCGGGGTCATGACCGAGCGCGACGTCGCCGTGGTCTACCGGGCCCTGCACAATGCGTTTTCGGAGGAATTCTTCCATCGCAACCGTACCGCGGTCCAACAGCCGGATTTCGAAGGATATGTCGAGTCCCGCGTGGCCATGCGCTATGTGCTCCGGCACCGGGACCAGCGGAAGATCTATGTCTTCCCGACCGACCAGTCGCCCTATGGGACGGCCATCGCACGCCATACGCTGGAATTCCTGCACCAGCCCACCCAGGCGATGCTGGGCGGAGCCACCCTGGCGGAAAAATTCGGCATGCCCGTATGGTACCTGGGCGCCGACCGGACGGAGCGGGGCGCCGTACGGCTCAGCCTCCGGCAGATCTGCGATCCCGCCGACGGACTGACGCCGGAGGCGGTGATGGTGCGTTTCTATGCGTTGCTGGAAGCGGACATCTGCCGCAACCCGGCCAATTACCTGTGGAGTCACAAACGTTGGAAATAATTGAATATGAAACGAATTACGATACTTTTCGCGGCCTTTGCCGCAGCCTTCTCCCTCCGGGCCCAGGATCCGGAAGGCGCCTTGGTCTATGCCCTGCCGCAGACCGTCATCTCCATCGAAGTCGAAGCCGTACGCGAAGACTTCCATGCCGGCCCCTATGCCAAGTTCGCCCAGAAATACCTCGGCGTCGACGCCCGCCAGGCCGATGCCGTTTCCTATACCGTCGCCGGGATTACGCTGGATTCCTATACGGAGGCCGATCCGAGCCGCCGCTATACGGTCGTGCCCGGCAAGGGCATGCCTTCCTTCCTCAGCCTGACCGCCCAGGGCCTCGTCTCCGTGGCCGGGGGCAATGACGGCGGAACGAAGTGGCGCTTCACCGCCGACCAGAAAGGCGATTTCGCCGACCGGGGCGTAGGCTCCAACCTGTCTTCGGCCTCTACGACCCTCTACCGCTCCGTAGCAGGCCGTGCCGTCGGTGTACAGCAGGAGATGGTTATCTCCAAATCCCTGGAAGACAGGGCCAAGGAGGCGGCTGACATGATCTTCCGCCTGCGTCGCAGCCGGATCGATATCATCACCGGCGATACCGACGCGACCTACAGCGGCGAAGCCATGGGCGCGGCCATTGCTGAGATTTCGCGCCTGGAACAAGAATATATGTCCATGTTCGTGGGCTACAGCGACCTCCAGACCCAGCGCATGAACTACGAAATCATCCCCGCCGCCGGCGCCCAGCAGCGCTACGTGGCCTTCCGCCTGTCCGACACCGCCGGCCTGGTCTCCTCGGACAATGTCTCCGGCAAGCCGTACCTGCTCGAACTTCTGCCGCAGGAGGTCGCCGCCGCGGCCGGTGCCGCCGGCTCCAAGGGCAACCTGGCGCATTACCGGGTCCCGGCGATCTGCACCGTCAAGCTCAGCGATGGCGTCAACGTCTTGCTCCAGACCCGGATCCCGGTCTACCAGCTGGGCGTCGAAAGCACTTTCCCGATTAACTCCAAATAAAAGATAATACTATGACTATCAAAGATTTGAATCCTACGATCGTATGGAATAACTTCTACGGTCTGACCCAGATCCCGAGACCCTCCAAGCACGAGGCCAAAGTCCAGGACTACTTCCTCAAATGGGGTGCGGAACATGGCGTCGAAGTCTTCCGTGACGACACCGGCAACATCATCTTCCGCGCTCCGGCGACCCCGGGGATGGAGAACCGCCGCGGCGTCATCCTGCAGGGCCACATGGACATGGTCCCGCAGAAGACCGGCGACAGCAACCATAACTTCCTGACCGACCCGATCAAGACCCTCATCGACGGCGAATGGGTTACCGCCGACCGCACCACCCTGGGTGCCGACAACGGCATCGGCGTGGCCATGGGCCTCTCCGTCCTGGAAGACAAGACCCTCAAGCATGGTCCCGTCGAGGTCCTCGTGACCTATGACGAGGAGACCGGCATGACCGGTGCCAACTGCCTGAAGCCGGGCGTGCTCAAGGGCGACATCCTGATCAACCTCGACTCCGAGGAAGAGGGCGAGCTCTGCGTCGGCTGTGCCGGCGGCCTCGACGTCTCCGCCGATTTCAAATACCGCATGTACAAGACCCCGGCCGAAGGTTTCGTGGGCTACAAGCTGACCATCAACGGCCTCCAGGGCGGTCACTCCGGCATGGACATCTCCCTGTACCGGGCCAATGCCAACAAGGCGGTCTGCCGCATCCTCCTGCCGCTCATCGAGCAGTACGGCGTGCGCCTCGTCAGCTTCCGCGGCGGTTCCCTCCGCAACGCCATCCCGTTCGAGGCGACGGCCGAGATCCTGGTCCCTTCCGCCGAATCCAGGAAGGTCAAAGCTATGGTAGAGAAGATCTTTGCCGAAGGGAAAGCCGAATTCATCGACAGCGATCCGGGTACGAACATGATCTATGAGAAGCTCGCCAAGCCGGCTCCGAAGTACATCCAGCCGTCCGTGGTCCTGCGTGCCGTCAAGTCCATCATCGCATGCCCGTCCTCGGTCATCCGCATGAGCCAGGCCATGAAGGGCCTGACCGAGACTTCCATCAACCTCGCCATCGTCAGCACGGTGAACGGCCATTTCAATGTCCACTGCCTGATGCGCAGTGCCGTTGACAGCTCCAAGGCCTACCTTGCCGAACGCGTCCGCTGCATCTTCGAACTGGCCGGCGCCGAGGTCTCCTTCGCCGGCGGCTACAGCGGCTGGACCCCGAAGCTCGACACCCCGATGAACCACGTCATGATGGAGCAGTTCAAGAAGGTCTATGGCTACGACATGAAGATCATGGCCACCCACGGCGGTCTCGAATGCGCCATCATGGGCGCCAAGTACCCGAATTGGGAAATGGTCTCCGTCGGTCCGACCATCAAGTACCCGCACTCCCCGGATGAGCGTGTCAACATCGCCTCCGTCGAGCGCACCTGGAACTACCTCAAGGCCGTCCTCGAGGCCGTGCCGGAGAAGAAATAGCAAACGACTGTCCTCCGACAGTGGTTTACAACTGGCTAACAATTAGCTGTTTACACGATATGCCATCTTCGATTTCGAGGATGGCATATTGGTTAATAAACTATATTCCAGATAGTTACAAATCACGGGCAGCCGGACGCAGCGGATCAGCCGGGATGTCGGGTTTCCGGCCCGCGGGAATCGGGATATCGCGGGTTTTTCGTATCTTTGTACCATGAAGATCCTGTTTGTGTGCCACGGGAATATCTGCCGGAGCCCGATGGCGGAGTTCATCCTGAAGGAGATGGGGCGGCGGCAGTCCGGGATGTCCCTGGAAGTCGCTTCGGCAGCCGTGTCTTCGGAGGAGACTGGAAATCCGGTCTATCCCCCGGCAAGGCGCTGCCTCTCAGCGCATGGGGTGCCGTTTGACCGGGACAAGACCGCCCGGAAGGTGACCCCGGAGGATTACCGGAAGTTTGACCGGATCGTGTGCATGGACGCTTCCAACTTACGACTGTTGAGACGCATCATTCCGGAGGATCCCGAGGGAAAGATCCGGCTGATGATGGATTATGCCGGGCAACGGCGGGATGTGGCGGATCCCTGGTACACAGGCGATTTCGAGAAAACGTATGAGGATCTTGTTAAGGGATGCAGGGCACTGCTCCAGGCCGAAATAAACCTGAATGCCTAAAATGTACATCATATCCGGATGCAACGGTTCGGGAAAGACGACGGCGTCGTATACGATGCTGCCGGAGATGTTCCAGTGCAGCGATTTCGTCAATTCGGACGAGTTCGCCAAGGGGCTCTCCCCTTTCGACCCGGACCGGGCTTCGATCGAGGCCAGCCGGTACATGCTCCTGAAAATCCGGTACATGATGGAGCGGGGCAAAGATTTCACCGTGGAGACGACACTCGCGACACGGAGCCTCAAGAAACTGATTATCAGGGCGCAGAAACAAGGATATACCGTTACCGTCCTGTATTTCTGGCTGCACTCCCCCGACCTGGCCATCTCCAGGGTACGGGCCCGGGTGGCCGCCGGCGGACACAATGTCCCGGAACCGGTCATCCGCCGCCGGTACCGGACCGGACTGCTGTACCTGTTCGAGGACTACATGCCCCTGGTGGACCAGTGGATCCTGGCGGATAATTCCGAAATCCCCTTCACGGTCATCGCACAGGGCTGGCATGACAACATGGTGGTCCACGACAATCTCAAATTTGAAGCCATCCGGCAGCAGGCCCTCGATTACAAACGGGCCGCAGAACTGGACGCCATGGCCAAGGCCATGGAAGAAGAAGAGTAACATGATCAAAGACAGACAGACCTACCTGGACCTGTTCCATACGACGGAGCAGACCTTGGAAGACCTCGTCGGCGCAGCCCTGGCCCAAGGCGGGGATTATGCCGACCTCTTTTTTGAAAATACGACCTACAGCGACCTGATGCTGCGGGACGGGCAGGTATCCTCCGGAGGATTCCACGTCGACTTTGGCGTGGGCATCCGCGTCCTCAAGGGAGAGAAGACCGGCTATGCCTATTCCGAGAGCACGGAGCCCGCGGCGATGGCCGCGGCCGCGAAGGCGGCTTCCGCCATCGCCCAGGGAGCGACGGCCGGGAGGCCCCGGAGCATCGCCGCCGACAACGGCTATGTACCGCAGCTCTACAAGGGAAAGCCCAATCCGGCAGCGGACCGCTATCCCGTCCTGCAGGACTGGCGGCAGGCGGAGACGGCGTCCTTCATCCCGGCGATGAACCGCCTGCATGCCTTGATCAGCCAGGCGGACCCCCGCGTGGTCAAGGTGATCGCCATGCTCTCCTGGCAGGTCAGCGACATCCTGATGTACAATGCCTACGGGGAACTGAAATACGAGACCCGCCCGATGGGAACCCTGGCCGTTTCGGTCATCCTCAGCGACGGGACGCAGACGGTCAGCACCCATGCCAGCCGGAGCTTCCGGTGCGGGGCGGAAATGCTGACGGACCGTCTGTTGCAGGAATTGACGGAAGCCGCTCTCCGGAATATGGACGACCGGTTCGCCGCGAAACGGCCGAAGGGCGGGAAGATGCCCGTGGTCATGGGCGCCGGGGCCTCCGGCATCCTGCTGCACGAGGCGATGGGCCATGCCTTCGAGGCGGATTTCAACCGAAAGGGCCAGTCGGTCTTTGCCGACAAACTGGGCCGGCAGATCTGCCGGCGCGGCATCACCATCGTGGATGACGGAACCCTGAAAGGCAACCGGGGTGCCCTCAACTTCGATGACGAAGGGGTACCGGCCCAGCGGACCGCCATGGTCGAGGACGGTGTCCTGACGTCCTTCCTGCACGACCGGATCAGCGCCCGGTATTACGGGGTCGCACCGACGGGCAACGGCCGCCGGGAGAGTTTCCGCTACGCCCCGATCCCCCGGATGCGGGCGACGTACATGGAAAGCGGCGAGGCCGATCCGGCCGACATCATCGCGTCGGTCAGCAAGGGCATCTATGTCGACGAGTTCGCCAACGGGCAGGTCAAGATCGGCGAAGGCGATTTCACCTTCTATGTCAAGAGCGGCTATCTGATTGAAAACGGGAAGCTGACCCAGCCCGTCAAGGATATCAACATCATCGGCAACGGTCCCCAGGCCCTCGCGGACATCACCGCCGTGGGCAACGACGGCCGGATCGACAACGGTGCCTGGACCTGCGGCAAGGAGCAGAGCTGCCCGGTCTCCTGCGGCATCCCGACCGTGCTGGTGGGAAGCCTGACCGTCGGAGGCAACTAACTGATATTTCAGGAAAAGCGTTATATTTGTAGTTTATGGAATTGACTGCAGAAGGAATCCTGACACCGCAGGAACTGGCGGTAGCGCGGAAGGCACTGGAGATCGCCCAGGCAAAGGGGGCGCAACAGTGCCGCATCACGTTGAGCAAGAGCCTGATGGACCTGTACGGCACCCTGGACGGGGAGCTGGACAAGGTCAGCCATTGCCTGGACCGGGCGATGAGCGTTGCCCTCTTCGTGGACGGCCGGTTCGGCTCCTTCTCCACCAACCGACTGGACCCCGAAGCCCTGGACGGCTTCATCGGGAAGGCCGTGGCGACGGTCCGCATGCTGGCGGAAGATCCGGCACGGAGCCTTCCTGCCCCAGAGCGGACCTGCCGGGATGCCGGAGACGGGGACGTACTGGGAATCTGTGACCGGGAAGGCTTGTCCTCCCTGACTCCGGAGCGGCGTCTGCACATGGCGCTGGAAGCGTCCTGTTTTGGGAAAGTGGAGAGCGAAGGCTGGCATCTCGTCTCGGAGGAAGGCGAATATTCGGATTCCATCGCCGATATCTACCTGATCGATTCGAACGGGACGGAGTGCCGGCAGACGGATACGTCCTTTGAATATGGGGTGGAAGTCACCCTGGAAGCGGCCGACGGCCACAAATACAGCGGCTACTGGTGGGATGCTTCCCCGCAGCTGTCCGCGCTGGATTGCAACGCCTGCGGGCGGAAAGCCGTGGAACGGGCGGCCGCGAAGATCGGGCCCGGGCCGGCTGAAGGCGGAGCCAGGAACATGGTCGTGGAAAGCGAGTGCGCCTCCAAACTCCTGGTCCCCGTGCTCAACGCCCTGGGCGGCTATGCCTTGCAGCAGAAGAATTCCTTCCTGCAGGAGAGCCTGGGCAAACAGCTTTTCCCCGAGCATCTTACCGTAATGGACCTGCCCCGGGAACAAGGCCGGAGCGGCGCCCGGATGTTCGACTCGGAAGGGGTCGCGACGGCCAACCGGCCGGTCATTGAAAACGGGACGGTCCGGAATTACTTCGTCAACACATATATCGCGAACAAAACCGGCATGACGCCGACCGCGGACGACGTGACCCGCGCCTGTATCCGGCCGACCTGTGACCGGGATGTCCAGGGCCTGATGGAAACGGCCGGGAGCGGCATCCTCGTGACCGGGTTCAACGGCGGGAACTGCAACAGCGCGACGGGCGATTTCTCCTACGGCATCGAAGGCATGGCTTTTGAGGACGGACGGATTGTCGCCCCGGTCCATGAGATGGTGATAACCGGGAACATGGTCACGCTTTGGAACAGCCTGGCCGCCGTCGGCAATGACGCGCGGCGGTGCATGGCGCGGCAGGTGCCGTCGCTGCTGTTCAAGGACGTGGATTTCAGTGCATAAAATGAGACATACGATATGAAGATTGAAAAGAATAAAGTGGTGGAAGTGAGCTATGTGCTCACCGTGGATGGCCAGGTATTCGATACGGCTACGAAGGAGAAGCCGCTGGATTACATCCACGGCACGAAGATGCTGATTCCCAAATTCGAGGCAGAGATCGAAGGCAAGGAGCCCGGAGATACGTTTGCCTTCAGCGTCGCCCCGGCCGAAGGATACGGGGAGTACAACCCCAAACAGGTCATCAAGCTCCCGCTTTCCTCTTTTGAGATCAACGGCGAACTCCACCGGGAGTTCCTGGAGGTCGGCCGGCAGCTGCCGATGCTGAACCAGAACGGCCATGTGGTATACGCCCGCGTCACAGAGGTGGCCGAGGACGGGGTCACCATGGATTTCAACCATGACCTGGCCGGCAAGACGCTCGAATTCAAGGGCGAAGTCCTCTCGGTCCGCGAGGCCACCGAAAAAGAGCTGAAAGAAGGCCTCCACGGCGAATTCCTCCCGGTCGAAGCCTGCGATTGCGGGGATCCGCACGGCGAAGGCTGCTGCCATCACGGCCACCATGGCGAAGGCAGCTGCTGCCACGGGCACCATGACCACAAAGACGGCGAGTGCTGCGGCCACGGGCAGGGGCACTGCCACCACCACGAAGAAGAATAAGGACGTGAAGACCGCCATCGTCATCCTCAACTGGAACACCAAGGGGTTCCTGGAGCAGTTCCTCCCGGGCATCCTGGCTTCGGCCGGATGCGCTCCGGACGGGACGCCGCTCGGGGAGCATGCCGTCATCGTGGCCGACAGCGCCTCGACCGACGGGTCCCTGGAGATGATGGCGCGGGAGTTTCCCGGAGTCCGGCGGATTCCGCTGGACAGGAACTATGGATTCACGGGCGGTTACAACCGGGCGCTGGCCCAGCTGGAGGGCTTCGAGTACTTCCTCCTGCTGAACTCGGATATCGAGGTGCCGACGGGCTGGCTGGAACCGCTGGTCGCCTATATGGATGCCCACCCCGAATGCGGCGCCTGCGGCCCGAAACTGCATGCCTGGCAGGACAAGGGACGGTTTGAATATGCCGGAGCGGCCGGCGGCTACCTGGATGCCTATGGCTATCCCTTCTGCCGCGGCCGGGTCCTGAAACGGGTGGAGCGGGATGAAGGCCAGTATGACGGCGGCGTGAAGCGGGTCCTCTGGGTGACCGGAGCCTGCCTGCTGGTCCGGAGCCGGCTCTGGAAAGAGCTGGGCGGACTGGACGACCGCTTCTTCGCCCACATGGAGGAGATCGACTTCTGCTGGCGGCTGCAACTCTTGGGCTGGCAGGTCTGCGTCGTGCCGCAGTCCGTCGTCTGGCACGTCGGCGGCGGGACGCTGCCGAATGACTCGCCCTGGAAACTGGAGCTGAACTACCGCAACGACCTGCTGATGCTGCGCAACAACCTGGCGAAGACCTGTGCCGCCGCCCTGTACCGGGGCGACGCCGTCCGGGCGGCCCGAAGCGGCCTCGCCCAGGCGGAGCGGGTGATCACCCGGCGGATGCTGCTGGACGGACTGAGCGGGGCGGTCTATCTGCTGACCGGCCGGTGGAAGGCACTGCGGGCGGTCATCCGGGCCCACGGCGCTTTCCGGAAGCTGCAGAAGGGGCCGTCCGAGGCGGAACTGGCTGCGTGGCTGCCCGGGAACAAGGCCCATGTAGACGGGTTGTACCCCCGGTGGATCGTACCGCAGGCGCTGGTACGCGGAGAAAAGATATTTGGTATCGTGCATCGCTTTGATGCAGGGAATAAATAACGGACGTTATGAGAATCGTGATCGAAGGAGCCGGACAGGTCGGCTCCCACCTGGCAAAGATGCTGGCTTCCGAGGCTAATGAAATCACCGTCATCGACCAGGACGAAGCCCGCCTGGCAAAACTGGCGATGACCGTGGACGTGGTGACCCTGGCCGGGCCCGCTTCGTCCATCCGCACCCTCAAGGAGGCGGATGTCGACCATGCGGACCTGTTCATCGCGGTCAACCCGTTCACGTCGCAGGACGTCAATATCGTCAGCGCCTTGCTGGCCAAGAAGCTAGGCTGCCCGAAAGTCTGTGCGCGCATCGATGACGAGGAGTACCTGTCCTATGAGAACAAGTACCTCTTCACGGAAATGGGCATCGACATGATGTTCTATCCGGAAAAGATCGCGGCCGGGGAGATTGTGGACCTGCTCAAGCGAACGGCCTCGACCGAGGCGATGGACTTTGCCCGCGGCCGGCTCCAGATGGCCGTGTTCAAGCTGGAGGAAGACTCTCCCCTGCTGGACATGAAACTGACGGAATTCGCGGCGGCCGTCTCCACGGAGGAACTGCAGTTCCGCGTCGTTGCCGTCTCCCGCGGGTCCGAGACCCTGATGCCGAGACCGGACATGCGCTTCAAATACCATGACCTGGTCTTCATCATCACCAAACGCGAAGGGATCGCCCCGATCATGGCCTTCCTCGGCAAGAGCAACATCGAGGTCGGCAAGCTGATGATCCTGGGCGGCAGCCAGATCGGCGGCATGCTCGCCAAGAGCCTGAGCAAGCAGATGGAGACGATCAAGGTCATCGACAAGGACCGCCAGCGGTGCCTGGACCTGAGCGAGAAGACGGACGACAACGTCATCGTGGTCCATGGTGACGGACGGAATTCCGACCTGCTGCTGGAGGAGAACATCAAGGAATACGATGCCTTCGTGGCCGTTACCGGCAATGATGAGGCCAACATCCTGGCCTGCGTGGTCGCCCGCAAGTTCGGCGTGCCGCGGACCATCGCCCAGGTCGAAAACCTGGAGTATGTCAAACTGGCCGAAGACATGGGGGTCGACGCCGTCATCAACAAGAAGCTCATCACGGCGGGACGCATCTTCAAGATGACCCTGTCCAACAAGGTCCGGTTCGTCAAATACATGAACGGGACCGACGCCGAGGTCCTCGAATACATCGTCTCCCCGGGAAGCCGGATCACGAAGCTGCCGCTGAAGGAACTGGCGTTCCCGCAGAATGCCGTCATCGGCGGCGTCATCCGCGGCAACGACACCTTCATCGCCGTGGGTGACACCCAGATCGAAGCCTACGACCGGGTGGCCGTATTCGCCCTTCCCTCCGCCGTGGCCGAGGTTGACAAATTCTTCAAATAGCGGACATGGCGAGCTACCTCCAGATCGAGAACATCTCCAAGTCCTACGGTCCGAAAATCCTGTTCGAGCGGATCAGTTTCAATATCAACGAAGGCGACAAGATCGCCCTGATCGCGCCGAACGGAACGGGAAAGACGTCCCTGCTGCGCATCCTGGCCGGCAAGGACAAGTCCGACACCGGCGGCAAGATCACCTTTCTGAAAGACATCCGCATCGCCTTCCTGGAACAGGAATATGATTACGACCCGCAGGCCGGCATCTTCGACCAGGTCCTCCGGGGCAGCGCGGAATTCATGCAGGACCTGGACCCGGACGGACGCTTCGCCTACGAACTGCGGATCCGCCAGCTGCTGACCAGTTTCGGGCTGACCGATCCGGGCGCGCCGATGAAGAGCCTCTCCGGCGGTGAAATCAAACGCGTGGCCCTCACGCAGATGCTGGCGACCGAGGCGGATTTCTACATCATGGACGAGCCCACCAACCACCTGGACATCGACGCCATCGAGTTCCTGGAGAATTACCTGGGCCGCTCCCGCTGTACCCTGCTGATGGTAACCCATGACCGGTACTTCCTGGAGCGTACGTGCAACATCGTCCTCGAAATGGACCACGGCGCCGTGTACCAGTACCGGGGCGATTACGAGAACTACCTGGAGAAGCGGCAGGAACGGATCGACAATTACAACGCCGAAACGGACAAGGTCCGCAACATCCTGCGCCGGGAACTGGAGTGGATGCGCAGTACGCCCTGCGCCCGGACCGGAAAGGCGAAATACCGCAAGGACGCCTTTTACGAACTGAAGGACCGGGCCGAGCAGGTCTACCGGACCTCCCAGGTGGACATGGGCGAAGTGGCCGGTTCCTCCCGGCTGGGCAGCAAGATCATCAACTGCAAGGATGTCAGTTTCTGGTACGGCGGCAAATGCTACCTGGACCGGTTCACCTACAATTTCCAGCGGTATGAGCGGGTCGGCATCGTGGGGCGGAACGGAGCGGGCAAGACGACCTTCATCAACCTGCTGACCGGGAACATGGATCCGGACGATCCGGGCGTGCTGACCGGCGTCATCGACCGCGGCGAGTCCCTCCGGATCGGATACTACCACCAGCGGGGCATCCGGTTTGACGAAGACCAGACGGTGCTGGAAACGGTCAATGACACCCACCTGCTGTCCCGTTTCCTGTTCCCGCATGACATGCTGAACAACAAGCTGTCCAAGCTCTCCGGAGGCGAGAAGCGGCGGCTCTACCTGCTGACGATCCTGATACAGCAGCCGAACCTGCTGATCCTCGACGAACCGACGAACGACCTGGACATCGTGACCCTCAACGTCCTGGAAGAATACCTCAAAGAATACAAAGGATCCCTGATCATCGTCTCGCACGACCGGCATTTCCTCGACCGGCTGGTCGATCACCTGCTGGTCTTCTGCGGGGACGGCGTCGTCAAGGATTTCATCGGCGGCTATACCGAATACCGCACCTGGCTGAAGGACTATGAAGCCGCCCAGAAAGCCGCGGCCCGGACCGCCGCGGCCAAACCCGCGGCGACCGTCCAGCAAGGCCCGGCTCCCGTCCGGAAGAAAATGACGTTCAAGGAGAAACGGGAATTCGAGCAGCTGGAACAAGAACTGGAGGCCCTGAACGCAGAAAAGGCCGCCCTGTCCAATCAGATGAACAGCGGCAGCCTCCCCTATGACCAGCTCCAGGCCGCCTCGGAACGGTTCGGCTCCCTCTCGGCCGAAATCGACGAAAAAGAGCTCCGTTGGCTGGAGCTCTCTGAATTACAATGATCCGATAACCAGAAGGAACGGTTCTTTTTCCGACCATTTGCCCGGGTAGGGTCGCGAAGCGATAATCAGAAGGAACGGCTCTTTTTTCGACCATTTGCCCGGGTAGGGTCGCGAAGCGATAGGGAGAAAAAAGAGCCGTTCCTTCTGAACTAATTATGCCAGGCGCGCGCGAAGGGCTTCGCCGGCGGCCTCGTAACCCGGCTTGTTCAGCAGGGCGAACATATTCTTCTTATAAGCCTCGACACCCGGCTGGTTGAACGGGTTGACACCGAGCGTATAAGCGCTCACGCCGCAAGCGAACTCGAAGAAATAGAACAGACGGCCGATATTGCGGGCATCGATCCGCTCGACACTGACCTCAAGCTGCGGAACGCCGCCGTCAATATGGGCAAGCTTCGTTCCAAGCTGCGCCATGGCACCGCAATGCTCAACATGCTGGCCGGCCAGGAAATTCAGCTGGTCCAAGTTCTGGTCATCGGTACCGATCAGCACGCTGCGGTTCGCATTCTCCACATTGATGACGGTCTCGAACATCAGCCGCTCACCCTCCTGGATGAACTGCCCCAGGGAATGCAGGTCGGCGGTATTGTTCACGCTGGCCGGGAAGATACCCTTTCCATCCTTGCCTTCAGACTCGCCATACAGCTGCTTCCACCACTCGCCCAGATACTGGAGTTTCGGGTTATAGGTCACCATGACCTCAACCTTCTTGCCCAGTTCCGTGTACAGGAGGTTCCGCATGGCGGCATAGACCACGGCCGGGTTCGACTCGGAACGGACGGCAAGGCTCTCCTCCATCTCGACGGCACCCTGCAGCATCTCGCGGATGTCAAAACCGGCGACCAGGATCGGCAGGAGACCGACCGGGGTCAGGACGGAGAAACGGCCGCCCACGTTGTCCGGAACGACGAAAGTCTTGTAGCCCTTCTCGCTGGAGAGGACCTTGAGTGCGCCACGCTGGGCGTCCGTGATGGCGACGATACGCTCGGAAGCATCCTTGTACTTCTTCTCGATGAACTCCTTGACCAGGCGGAACGCAACGGCCGGTTCGGTCGTGGTACCGGACTTGGAGATCACGATGCAGGCCGTATTGCGCTCGGCAGCCAGGTCCATCAGCTCGGCGACATATTCCTCGGAGAGGTTGTTGCCGGCGAAAACGACATCCGGTGCGGTCTTGCTGCTGAGCAGCTTGCCGAAATTATGGGACAGGGCCTCGATGGCGCAGCGGGCACCCAGGTAGGAACCGCCGATGCCGATGACGATCACCAGGTCGACCTTCTTTTCCTTCCAGCAGTCACGGACAGCCTCGCAAGCCTCGATCAGGCCTTCAGGGGTGGCCGGGATGGGATAACCGGCGGTCTGCTTTCCCGTCTTCGGGTCGAGAACCTCGGAAGGGAGGTGCTTCCAACCCAGGAAATCAGCGCCTGCGCCCTGTTCCCCCTCGAGGATATCGAACGCGGCAAGGGCCTTCTGTACATACTGCTTGTAATCTGCCTCCTTGACAAAGGACTGGCAGCCGGAAACGTTGACTTTAACCATATCTATCTTGCTGTTTGTAAATTGCATGCAAAAGGACAGGGACAAATGTACGGGTTTTCTCCCGAAATCCATCCCTGTCCGATCAGGTAAAACGATACAAAAATCTTACATCGTCATCCGCTCGAGCGCCAGCTCGACCAGCTTACGGATCTGCGGCTTGTAATCGGGGTTGCTGCTCTGCAGGTAGCGGTTGGCGATGGCGCAGCACACGGTGCAGGCCTCATGGCCGAGATGGCGGGCCAGACCGGCCAGCGGAGCGCTCTCCATCTCGAAATTGGTGATGCGGTAGTCGCCGAAGCGGAAGGACTCGATGTTCTCCAGCATGTCCGGCATGGCCAGCGGAACCCGGACGACGCGTCCCTGGGGACCATAGAAACCCGGTGCGGAGATCGTCACGCCCTTGACGGTGCAATCCGCGAAACGGCGGATGATCTCGTCGCTCGCCTTGACGAAATACGGGGACGGGAGATGCGGATCCCAGTTCATGTGGGCCTTGAACGCCTCTTCAACTTCGATATCCGTCACCTTTTCCCGGTTGGCATACCAGTTCATCACGCCGTCGAATCCGACGGACATGTGCGAAAGGATGAAGGAGCCCAGCGGGATGTCGGCATGGAGGGCTCCGGAAGTGCCGATGCGAAGGATATGGAGAGTCTTGTGCTCGGGCTTGACCTCACGCGTGGCGAAATCGATGTTGGCCAGGGCATCCAGCTCCGTCATGACGATGTCGATGTTGTCCGGTCCGATGCCGTGGGACAGGACGGTCAGGCGCTTACCGTTGTAGCGGCCGGTAACGGAGACGAACTCCCGGGAAGCATGGCGGAATTCCAGGTCGGTCAGGTATTCCGCAATCATGTCGACACGGCCGGGGTCTCCGACCATGATGACGGTATCGGCCAGCTCTTCCGGCCGGATGTGGATATGGAACGCGGAACCGTCCGCGTTGATGATCAGTTCAGATTCGGGAATTCTCATGATTATGCGGTTTGTAAAAAGCAAATATAGTTTTTTCCCGCCGGATTTCCTATTTTTGTACCACAAAACCCAAACACCATGTGGCAAAGAGTACAAACCTTATATCTCGCAATCTCGACCGTCCTCATCTTCCTGCTTTTCTTCCTGCCGAAGGCCGTCACCCTCGGATCGGGCGATGAGATTTCCTTCATCAGCTATGTGCCGTATCTCATCCTGCTGATCATCACAACCGCCCTGAACCTGCTGGCCCTGACGACCTGGAAGTTCCGGGTCTTCCAGATGCGCACCGCCACCCTCACGGCCTTGCTGACCCTCGCCCTGCAGATCTGGCTGGTCGTGGATTTCCTGGCCACGAGAGGACAGGTCACCTTCAAGGTCTTTGCGATCTTCCCCCTGATCGCCGTGATCCTGGACATCCTGGCCATACGCGGCATCTTCGCCGACCAGATGCTCGTAGAGAGTGCATCCAGCCTGCGGAAATCCCGCCGCGAACGCCGGAAATAATTATTTCGTCGCGTTGAATACCGCCAGGACATTGGCGGCATAGGTCTTCGTCACGGGCACGGGCTGCGTGGCGTCGTTCTCAAGTTCCACCACATACCCGTCCTCTCCCTTCCGGAGCACCTTGACCTTGCCCATATTGACGATGCAGCTGCGGTTGCACCGCACGAGCGGGCTGCCGCTGAAGCTCTCCTCGAGCGTCCGCAGCCGGCAGCGGAGCATGTACTTGGTCAGCTGGCCCTTGCTGTCGGTGTACCAGACGATGACGTAGTTGTCGTTGGCTTCGATATAATACAGATTCTCCAGGCTCACGACCATCTTCAGCACGCCGTTGTTGTCGAACAGGGTGACTTTCTGTTCATCTTTGGGGGCGATCGGCTGGTCGGAAACAACGTTCCGGTAGTTCATCAGCCGGATGGTGTTGTTCTTGTCGATGATGGTGAAGTACATGCCGGCGATGATGGCCGGAATCACAAGGGAAACGAAGGCATAGGCCAGGGCTCCCATATAAATGTCGCCGAAGGAACGGTCCTGCAGGTTGATGATGCCGAACCGGTCGCCCTGTACCGTGAAGATGGCATAGAGCAGGCAGACCAGCAGCGTCTCTCCCACGATCCAGAGGACATATTGGAGATAGGTCATCGGCATGGCCCGGAGGGCATACATGATCCGGCGGCTGAGGATGATGGTCAGCAGGCTGATGATGTAGAAAAGGGCCGTAAAGGCGAACGCCTGCGAGCCGTCCAGCGCGAACCAGGCATTGTGGGAATACGGGATGCTGATCAGCATGAATACCAGCGCGAACAGGGCCGTGAAAGTCACGGTCGCAATCATCTGGTACTTCCCACGCAGGAAGGACGGGATATGGTTCTTCTTCGTCTGTGCCACTAGCATACCCTGGACGTATATCAAGCATACAAAGATAGTCTTTTTTCTTTTCAATGCGCCCGGCTTTTTCCCGATTTCACCCCAAATAAGACGATTTCACCCCTAAAAACGACCAAAAACCAAATTCCCGGAACATTCGCCACAATTATTTTTGATTCTCACGCGCGCGTTGTAGTTTTGTCGCGTATTTAAAACCAACGAACCATGAAAATCATCGGAACAGGAAGCGCTATGGCCAAGAAAGTCGTCTCCAACGACATGATCGCCGAATTTCTTGACACCAGCGATGAATGGATCTCCCAACGCACCGGCATCCGGACCCGCCACGTCATTTCCGACGAGGAACTCGAGGATCTGGCCATCCAGGCCGCCCAAAATGCGTTGGAAATGTCCGGGCTGAAGCCGACGGACATTGACTTCATCATCTGCTCCAACGTCATGAATGAATATATCACCCCGAACCTCGGCAGCGTCATCGCCTACAAGATGGGCATGAATTGCCCCAGCATCGACGTCAATGCCGCCTGTCCGGGATTCATCTTCGCCCTGGATATCGCCGAGAACCGCTGGCGGGCCGGGAAGGCGGAGAATGTCCTCATCATCTGCGCCGAGGAGCCGACCCGCATGCTCGACTGGAAGGACCGTTCGACCAGTGTCCTCTTCGGAGACGGCGCCGGAGCCGTGGTCCTCACCGGCGGAGACAACGTCAAGGGCATCAAGCTCAATGCGCAGCCGGCCCCGGACAAGATCTGGGAGCGCCGGGTCCTGGAACCCACCCCGTTCATCACCAAGGCGGAGATGAACGTGCCGATGCAGATGAAAGGCCGCGAGGTCTTCCGCTTCGCCGTCAGTGCCTCCACCACCGAGGTCGAGGCCCTGCTGAATGAGATCGGCATGACCAAGGACCGTGTCAGCTACTACATGATCCACCAGGCCAACCTGCGCATCATCGACGCCATCAAGAATTACCTCGGCGAACCGGAGTCCAAATTCCCGGTCAACATCTACGACCATGGAAACTCCTCTTCCGCCTCCTGCCCCATCCTGCTGGACGAGTGCAACCGCAAGGGCATGTTCAAACCGGGCGACGTCCTGGTGTTCAGCGCCTTTGGCGCCGGGCTCCTTTCGGCAGCGGCCGTTGTGGAATGGTAAGTCGGGAATTATTGTTATATTTGCAGAATATTAATAACACGGATATCTATTTTTTACTATGAATAAACGAGTAGTCATTACGGGTATGGGAGTCATCTCCTCCGTAGGAAACGACGTTGAAACTTTCTGGAAAAACCTCAAGGACGGAGTCTGCGGCATCGAACTGATCGACAACTTCCCGACAGACAACCTCCCCGTCAAGATTGCCGGCAAGATCAAGAATTTCAACGCGGAAGAATATGGCATGGACAAGCCGTTCATCCGCAAGCAGGACCTGTTCACGCAGTATGGCATGGCTGCCGCCTGGCAGGCCATGGCCGACTCCGGCCTCCATACCGAAGGTGAGGGACAGAACATCGATCCGTTCCGCCTGGGTGTCTACGTAGGCTCCGGCATCGGCGGTTTCGAGGTCCAGTACCGCGAGACAGCCAAGATGATCGAGGATCCGTCCGGCCGCTGGATTTCCCCGCTCTTCATCCCGACGATGATCTCCAACATCACGGCGGGCAACATCGCCATCAAGCACAATGCGAAAGGTCCCTGCCTCGATATCGTGACCGCCTGCGCGACTTCTTCCCACTGCCTCGGCGAGGCGTTCCGCGCCATCCGTCACGGCTACGCAGACGCCATCATTGCCGGTGGTTGCGAGAATGCGACCATTCCGCTGGGTATCGCAGGCTTCGCCAATGCGAAGGCCCTGTCCCGCGCGGAAGACCCGAAATACGCCTCCCTGCCGTTCAACAAGAACCGTCAGGGCTTCGTCATGGGTGACGGCGCCGGTATCCTCATCCTCGAGGAGCTCGAACACGCCAAGGCCCGCGGCGCCAAGATCTACGGCGAGATCGTCGGTTACGGCAATACCTGCGACGCCTACCACGCCACTGCCCCGCGTCCGGACGGAACGACCCAGGCCGAGTGAATGAAGCTCGCCCTGAAGGAGGCCGGATTCGATGAGCAGAAAGACAACCTGTACATCAACGCACACGGAACGGGCACGCACCTGAACGATCTGACCGAGACCGTGGCGTACAAGATCGCCCTCGGCGACTATGCCTACAAGGCCCACATCTCCTCGATCAAGTCCATGACGGGTCACATGTTCGGTGCCGCCGGTGCCGCCGAAGCCATCGCCACCATCCTGGCGCTGCGCGAAGGTGTCATCCCGCCGACCATCAACCTCGACTGCCCGGATCCGGAGTGCGACCTGGATTACACCCCGAACGTCGCCCTCAAGAGCGACATCACCCTCGGCATCTCCGATTCCCTGGGCTTCGGCGGTCACAATGCCTGCGTAGCATTCCGCCCGTTCAAAGACTAAACCAACATAAAACCGTGTACCATGACCGAACTGAGCATTGAAGACATCAAAGGCTTCCTTCCCCATCGGGAGCCCATGCTGCTGATTGAGAAAGCCTACATCGACGAAAACGGACTCGCCCACTCCGAGTATCGGATCAAAGAGGACGAGTTCTTCACCCGCGGCCACTTCCCCGGCAACCCGATCGTTCCGGGCGTGATTCTGTGCGAGATCATGGCGCAGAGCTGCGCCATCCTGGTCAAGGATGAGATCCCCGGGCACATCACCCTGTATGCCGGACTGAACAACGTCCGCTTCAAGGGTGTGGTGAAGCCGGGTGACGTCTGCCACGTGACGGCTTCCCTGGACAACCGCCGGGGCCAGCTGTTCTTCTGCAGCGCCAAGCTGGAAGTGAACGGCAAACTCTGCTGCAAGGGTGAGCCTTCCTTCGCCCTTGTGCCGATCGAGCAGTAGAAAGATTGCTAAATAGAGGCTTCCCCCTCAGACGATCCTCCCCACTATCGTGGGTCCCCTCCCTTTTAAGACCAAAGGTCTTTTCCTCCTTTGGTCTCGGGAAAAAGAAATCTTTCTTTTTCCACTCGACTTTGCGTCGGTTCGGGAGCCAATGTCGTCTTGAGGGGGAAGCCTCTATTTAGCAATGTCGATTGAGCTTTACGCGTGCGAAGCAAAACGCTGCTCGGCGAGTTTTTCCCATTTGGTGCCGGGACGGCCGTAATTGGCGTACGGATAGATACTGATGCCGCCGCGGGGCGTGAAGAAGCCGGTCACCTCGATATACTTGGGATCCATCAGCTTGATCAGGTCCTTCATGATCGTGTTGACGACGTCTTCGTGGAAATCACCGTGGCTGCGGAAACTGAACAGATAGAGTTTCAGGCTCTTGCTCTCGACCATACGCACGTCGGGAACGTAGGAGATGCGGAGCTCCGCGAAGTCCGGCTGACCGGTGATCGGGCAGAGCGTCGTGAATTCCGGGCAGTTGAAACGGACCCAGTAATCGTTGTCTTTGTGGGCATTTTCAAAGGTCTCGAGCACCTCGGGCGCATAGTTCTCGCTGTACTTCACCTTCGTGCCCAGCGCCTGCAATTCGTCTTTCTTGCGGTCCATGGCTATTCCTCCCCTGCTTCCTTGAGCCGCTCGGCGTTCTCGGCGATCGTCAACTGGTCGATGCATTCCTGGATGTCTCCGTCCATGAAGACGGGCAGGTTGTACATGGACCAACCGATACGGTGGTCGGTGACACGGCCTTGCGGATAATTGTACGTACGGATCTTGGCGGAACGGTCGCCGGTCGAGACCATGGTCTTGCGCTTGGCGGCGATGCCGTCGAGGTATTTCTGGTGCTCCATGTTGTAGAGGCGGGTACGGAGCTCTTCCATGGCGCGGTCGAGGTTCTTGAGCTGGGAGCGCTCTTCCTGGCACTGGACGACGATGCCGGACGGGATATGGGTCAGGCGGACAGCGGAATAGGTCGTGTTGACGCCCTGGCCGCCCGGACCGGAGGCGCAGAAGAGGTCCTTGCGGATGTCGGCCGGATTGAGTTCGATGTCGAATTCGCCGGCTTCCGGGAACACGGCCACCGAGGCCGCCGAAGTCTGAATACGGCCCTGGGTCTCAGTCTGCGGGACACGCTGCACGCGGTGGACGCCGGATTCGTATTTCATGATGCCGTAGACACCCTCGTTGGCGCTGGAGAGTTTGAAGACGATCTGCTTGTAGCCGCCGGAAGTACCCGGTGACTGGTCGGTGATCTCCAGTTTCCAGCCGCGGCTCTCCGCGTATTTGCTGTACATGCGGAAAAGGTCGCCGGCGAAGATGGCGGCTTCGTCGCCGCCGGTGCCGCCGCGGATTTCGACCATGGCATTCTTGCTGTCGTCGGGATCGGCCGGGATCAGCAGGAGTTTGATGTTCTGCTCCATGTCCGGGATCTTCGGTTCAATGTCCGCGATGACCTCCCGGGCCATTTCCCGCAGGTCCTCGTCTTTCTCGTTGACCAGGATATCCTTGGCGGAAGTCAGTTCATCGAGCATGGTCTTGTATTCCTGACCGGCTTTGATGATCGGCTGAAGTTCCTTGTAGTCCTTGTTGAGCTGGACATACTTCTTCATGTCGCCCATCACCTCGGGATCGGCGAGTTGGTCCTGCAGCTTCTGGAACTTGTCCTGCAGGCTCATCACTTTTTCCAACAATGTATTCTTTTCTGCCATAAAAGCTTATTTTTCAATGTTTTTCAAATAGCAGCGACGCCGCATGTACAGCTCGCTCTCATATTTGGCCCACACGTTGACCGCAGCCCCGTTGGACTCGATCTGCGGGTTGGCGATCGCCCAGCGTACCCCCTCGGCCTTGTACTTGACCGACATGCTCTGGTGGTAGATGGCCGAAACCCCCTTGTTCTGCCAGGCGGGCACGGCACCGTTGAGCATCAGGTCGACCGTGTCGTTCTTGTACAGGGCCTTCAGAAGGTGGAACCATCCGAAGGGGAACAGGTGTCCCTTCGCCTTCTGCAAGGCCTTTGAAATGCTCGGGAACGTGATCCCGAAGGCGACCAGTTCATCCTTTTCATCCAGGATGATGGAACTGGCCTTGTCGCTGAGGAAGCGCATGACGGAGGAGGCTTCTTCTTCGATTTCTTCATCCGTAAAAGGGATGAAGTTGTAGACCGAAGAGGCGAAACTCTCGTTGTAAACCTTGAAGAAGTACCGGACTTTCTCCGGGTCGTTCTTCATCTGGTCGATGCTGCCTTCGTGCAGGTTGTACCGCTCTTTCAGCAAGCCGGCCATGCGTTCCATCTTTTCCGTCGTCCCCTGGTCGGCCGGCATCTTGTACTGCAGCCAGTCGCATTCCTTGGCATAGCCCAGTTTGCGGACCAGGTCATTGTAGTACGGATAGTTGTACAGGCAGTTGAACGGCGGGATGTTTTCGAATCCCTCCACCAGCATGCCCTGCTTGCCCAGGGTATTGTAGTAGAGCGGACCATGGATCTCCGTCATTCCCTGCTCCCTGGCCCAGTCCTCCGCCGTCCCGAGCAGGAGCCGGGCGACCTCCAGGTCGTTGATGGTGTCGAACCATCCGAAACGGGCGCGTTTCTTTCCGTACAATTCGTTGTACCGCGGATTGATCATGCCACAGATCCGTCCGACCACCTTCTTTCCGTCGAGGACCATCCACATCTTCCGGGTGCAGTACTTCAGGGTCGAGACCTTGGTCAGGGAATGGATCTGGTCACCATGAAGTGCGGGTACATATTGCGGGCAGTCCCGGTACAACTGATCGGGAAAGCGGACGAATCTGTGGAGGTCACGTCGCGAGGTTACTTCGACGACCTTGTATTGTGGCATAATGGAGGGCGGTTTATCGTACAACCTGCAAAGATACGAAATTTCCCGGCTTTCCGCAACGTCCATGGTCTTGGCCTGCCACTTCGTGCCCGGGAGCACTGGGAGGTTGGCGGCGGGAACGGAATCGGCGCTTTTTGTGCCCGACAGCACCAGGGAGGAGGTGGCGGGAACGGGATCGGCGCTTTTTGTGCCCGGGAGGCTATCTTGGAACCGGATATAAGTCGTTCACAAAGGACAAAGGGAGAGAAAGAACTTGTGAAATCTGTTTATTGTTGGAGGAAAGCTGATATTTCATCTTTTTCGCGGCATCCAGGCGCTGCTGTTGTGTCAGCTGACGCAACGGTTTATCATACCACTCACTGACAATCTTTACGACTTCTTCATTGGGAAGCAGTATACGTTCTCCGATTTGACGAGCAACTTCCATGTCCGCTTCCCCATGGCGACTCAGCATAGAGAAGTATTGATGGGCAGATTGAAAGAAGGATTCCATCCGATGATAGTCAACATAAGTGCTACGCAAGATCAAACCATCTTTCACACGATAGCAACCTGGTAAATCCGTCTGATGGGAATGACAGAGACTCCGCTTTTCGCGAACGGTTAATTCGTCCCAAGAGACACCAGGATCATTCAGCCAAAGATTATTGTTAAAAAACAAGTTCCCAGAGCTCCATTTGTATCCCCCGGGAGTAGCATCGGCGCGTGCGACATATGCGTTCCGATCAGTATAACAAGCAGCACGGCGGATTTCTTGCAAAGTGCGTAGTCTCAAGAATTGGATATCCCATTCAGATGGAATGGCATGTCCGATACGATGTTGCATCCGAATGACTTCCCTTCGGTAACGGGAGCTGACAACATCAACTTGCGATCCTTCCAGAATTGCATGCATATGGTTATTCATCATGGTCTCATCCAAGCACTTGACATCTGTCCCAGCCAAAGCAATGGGTAGGATATTCGAGCCCTGGATAAACTCTTCATCGTTTGTGTACATGAGCCAAGGCCATTGGGACGTAGTCATCAGGTAGTATGGGCCACCACTATTGAAAGCAGCTTCACACGTTCGCTCTCGCTCCCAGTATTCTTTCACTCCAGCCATACTTGATCTTTTTCTCCAAAGAAAACAAGAGTTATCGGTTTTATAAAAAAGAAACGGATAATAATGCTGGGCGGGAACGGAATCGGCGCTTTTTGTGCCCGATAGCACCGGAATGAAGGCAGGCTGTCGCTTCGCGCCGGCAGGGCCGCTTCGCGCTGATGCGCTCGCGGGTTCCTGACTTCGGCGCTATGACCACTGCTGAAGAACGCAGCGCCCGCGCCGGCAGGATGCCGCTTCGCGCTGACGCGCTC
>JAFUUB010000075.1 GCA_017483985.1 Bacteroidales bacterium
CTATGTGGGCGAAGGCGAGGACCATCCCGGCCTGTTGCGCCGGTGCCTGCGCATCGCCCCGGACGAGATCCACAGGATCCGCCCGGACCAGGCGATGCAACCCGGCGGGCAGCGCCGCTACCGCGTGCGCATCCGTTACCGCCAACCCCTGCAGGACGCCACGCTCGTGATGCGGGAGAGCGGCCTGTACATCCTCTTCGACAGGCCGCAGCGCAGCATCACCGCAGGGCAGTTCGCCGCATGGTACGCCCCCGACGGCGAGATGCTCGGCAGCGGCGTCATCTCGCGATAGAAAGCACCACCTCATTTTCAAGCAGTTACGAATCAACCCTCGGTTTATTATCCGAAGGTTGATTTGCAACATGCTGATAGTCAATGCGGTTATTCTTTCGCTTCCAGCCTGCTCCGGCTGCAGCGAACCGAGCCGGCACCAGCTCTACCGCACCGCCCTCGCCGAGCAGCGGCAGGCGGAGCAGGCGCTTGCCGACCGCGACACGGTGCAGGCGCTCCGGCATCTGCGCCACGCATACGTCCATTTCGTGGACAGCGACCACCCGGAACGCTGGCGGCAGACCCTGACCGGCATCCATCTGCTGGAGGTATCCCTGCAGCACGGTCCCTACGCGATCAAGAGCCACAACCCGGTGGGAGAACTGGCCGATTCCTATGACAGCATGGCCCTGATCCAGCAGCATGCCGACCAGACCCGGACGTGGCTGCATGTCTCGTTGCTGCTTGCAACCGGCATCCTGCTGCTCCTTGCGGGCGGCGCAGCCCTGCTGGTCTCGTTCCAGCGCCGGCGACGCCTCGAAGCCGAGAACCAGCTGCTGCAGGCCAAATGGGAACTCGACCGGCAGCAAACGCGTCTTTCTGCCCTGCAAGCCGGCGCCGCAACACCCGCCCTAACCCTGGCGCTCCGGTCCTACGAACAGCTCTGCAGCCGTTACGAACCGGACGGCGACAACGCCGCCCTGCTGCGGGAGTTCCGCCAGCAGATGGCGGACCTGCGCAACGGGACGGCGTTTGCCGCGGACCTGGAGACGACCCTGGAAGCCGCTTGTCCGGGGCTTCCGCAACGGATCCGCGAACTCCCCGGCCTGCGGGAAGACGAGCGCAGGCTGCTGCGATACCTCGCCGCAGGGTTCCCGACCTACCTCATCGCGGCAGCGACCGGCCGGACACGCGCGGCCGTCAACATGCAGGTGTCCCGCCTGCGCGGCCGCATCGCGTCGGCGGACGAGCAGACACAGGCGCTCCTGCTCCCCTTCTTCGATGCCCGCCGGCCCGGACGTCCCCGCAGATAGGGGGTCACTGTGGGTAAATCCTCCCACAGTAACCTCAGAATAATGGCAACGGGACCCGCCTCCAGGCCACTCCTCTCGATCCATACGCCCCTCAAAATGCAAACGGACCCTTTCCCCCCATTGCAGCCGTATCGGAATTGACCTAACTTTGTACCGGAACGAACCACAACGATCATGAAAAGCAGAATCCCCCTTTCAGCCCTCCCCTTGCTGCTCCTGATGATGGCCTGCGGCCAAAACACAAAGGTGACCGGCCTCGTGCCTGTCGAACGGACAGACAGTCCGGCCGCCCTCCTGCAAGCCGTACAAAGCATCGAACTCATCCCGCTGGAGTCCCGGCCGGGAGAGATCGTCGGCCCCGCAGCCGAGCTCGACACAGACGGTTCATCGTGGATCCTGGCCGACAAGCGGCCGGAGCCGGCCATCTTCCGCTTTGACGCCCGGGGCCACTTCCAGAACAGGATCGGACACCAAGGCAACGGCCCGGGAGAATACACGACGATACAAAGTACCCAGCTCCAGGATGGCAGGCTCACCGTCTTCAGCATGCCCGACCTCATCCTGCATTACAGCCTCGACGGGACGCTTCTCTCCCAAGAAAACAGGGAGGGGCTCCGGCTCCAGTCCGTCTGCGTACACGAAGGAATCCTGACCTACCGGGGCTATGGGGCGGGAAGCCCTGCGCGCGTGGACCTGCTCTCCGAGGCCGGGGACAAATCCTTCCTCGAATCGGATGTGAAGCTCATCAACATGATGCCGAACGGCCCTATCTTCACGCAGGAAGGTCCGGTCACCTATTTCACAGACAGCTACAACCCGGTCATCTACGCCTACGAAGCGGGAACGGTCCGGCCGGAGGTCACCTTCGACTTCGGGAAATACGCGCTCGGCGAGAGGTTCTACCAGTTCGACGATGCCTTCGCCGCGGCGGAATACATGATGTCGCTGCCCGACGGATTCGCCATCATCCAGCGGTACCTGCGCGGCGGTGACTACCAGTTCATGGAGGCTTTCATCCAGCAGGACATGCAGACGGACGCCTGCTACGGGATCTGCCGGGGCCGGGAATGGACCTGGTTCTCGCTGGGCAAACCGGGAGAATCCCCCTTCGCCGCCTCCCTGCGCCTGCTGGACGGAGACCGGCTCTGCTGCCTGCTGGACGCAGGCCTGCTCTGCAGCGCCGACCACGGCCTGGGCGGACCGCTGGCCGCCCTGGCCGGGAAGATTGTCAATCCGGAAGTCCTGGACGGCATCCAGCCGGATGACAATCCCGTCATCGCCGTCATCCACCTCAAATAGGCATCCACCTTTTGCGGAGAATTGCGTAATTTTGCGGAAAAGTTGTTTTTTTACCGCAAAACCATGAAGAAGATCCTTTTGCTTACCACCCTCTGCGCCCTCGCCCTGACGGGCTGCGCGCAGAAACAGGAGAAGACCCTGGTCGCCTATTTCTCCGCGACCGGCACCACCGCCAAAGTAGCCGCCAACCTCGCCGAAGCGACGGGCGCGACCCTGTATGAAATCAAGCCGGAGACCCGCTACACGGCCGCCGACCTGGACTGGAACGACCAGCAGTCCCGCAGCACGATCGCGATGAAGGACCCGGCCGCCCGCCCGGCCATCGTGAAGGACCTGCAGGACGCCGCTTCCTACAGCACCATCTACGTCGGATTCCCGGTCTGGTGGGGCACCGCACCGCGCGAGGTCAACACCTTCCTGGAGGCTTATGACTTCTCCGGCAAGACCGTGATCCTGTTTGCCACCTCCGGCGGCAGCGACCTCTCGCAGGCCAACGCCGAGTTCAAGGCCGGCTACCCGGCCCTCATCTGGAAGGACGGCAAGGTCCTCGCGAACGAATCCTCCGTGGAGGATCTCCAGGCCTGGGTCGCTTCCCTGCAGTAGCTACCTGCGGAGCTCCCGCACCGGGAAGGTGAAATAGGTGTCGGGATACGGCTCTTCGGACAGGGTAAAGTGCCACCACTCGCTGTCGATCGGCTTGAAGCCGTGGCGCAGCATCGCCTCGCGGAGGATCATCCGGTTGGCATACTGCTCCGGCGTGATCTCCGTATAATCCGGATGGGACTCCTCGCCGAACCAGTCGAAGGTCCCGCCCATGTCCAGTTCCTTCTCCGACGCCATGTCAAACAGAGTCAGGTCCACCGTGGAACCACGGGTGTGGCCTGACTTTTCTGCGATATAATCCTGTTCGAACAGGAGGCTCTTGTCCACGTCCGGGTAGAAATAGCGCTTCATGGCGGTGTCCGTGACGTTGGACGCCCAGCGGACGAAATGGTCCACGGCGCGCTGGGGACGGTAGGCATCGTAGATCTTGAGCCTGTAGCCCTGCCGCATCACGTCGTCGCTGACGGCCTTGAGGCTGTCGGCGGCGCGGCGCGTCAGCAGCGCCGTCGGCTGCTCGTAGCCGTCGATGCGGGCCCCCACGAAATTGTAGGTGCCATGGTAACGGATCTCCAGGATGGCATCCGGCACGACGTCCGTGATATTGACGAAATCGCGGCTGTCCGCAGCGGGGTCCGGCCGGCAGCCGGGCAGGCAGAGCGCCAGGCAGGCGGCGCAGAGCAGGAAGTACCTTTTCATCTTCGGCGTATTTTTCACAAAAATACGTATTTTTGCGCTGTTTTACCGCTTTCCCTGCACTATGCGCAATGGCATGTTTCCGCTGATCCTGATCTTCCTGCTGGGCTGCATCGCCTGGACGGCCTGGCGGTTCTGGCAGATCCTCCCCTTCTCCGGCTGGGGGAAAAGCCTGTGCGTCAGCCTCTATATCCTGTGTTTCCTGGTCATCTTCCCGCACTTCGCCTGGGGCGACCGGATGCCGATGTGGCTGGCCACGGCCACCTACGAGGCCGGCACGTCCTGGATGATCTTCTTCGTGTACGCCCTGCTGCTCTTCGCGCTGCTCGCGCTCGGGCGCCTGGTGCACCTGGTGCCCGCCTCCTTCCTGAAGGACTCGGCGGCAGGTAGCTGCACGGTGCTGGGCATCCTCACGGTCCTGCTGGTCTGCGGCCACCTCCACTACCGCCACAAATACCGCGAAGTCATCGACATCCAGACGGAAAAACCTTTGGATAAGCCCCTGACGCTCGTGCTGGCGAGCGACCTGCACGCCGGCTACCACAACCGCGCGAAGGAACTGTCCCGCTGGGTGGAGCTCATCAACGCAGAGCAGCCCGACCTGGTCCTGTTCGGCGGCGACCTGCTGGACGGCGCCTTGCGTCCGGTGCGCGAAGGGCGCTACGACGAGGTCTTCCGCCGCATCCAGGCACCGGTCTACGCCTGCCTGGGCAACCATGAATTCATTGCCGGCCGCGAAGGTGCGGAGGCGTTCTACCGCCAGGCCGGCATCCATCTCCTGAAAGACAGCACCGCTACCGCCTGCGGCATCCGCCTTGTCGGCCGGGACGACCGAAGCAACCCACGCCGCCTTCCGCTCGCGCGCCTCGCCCCGCCGGACAGCCTTTTCACCCTGCTGCTGGACCACCAGCCCTACCACCTCGAAGAGGCCGAGGCGGCCGGGATCGATTTCCAGTTCAGCGGCCACACCCACCACGGCCAGATCTGGCCCGGCAACTGGATCACGGACGCCATGTACGAGAAGGCCTTCGGGCCGCACCAATGCGGCCGGACCCGCTACTACGTGAGTTCCGGACTCGGCCTCTGGGGCGGCAAGTTCCGCATCGGCACCCGTTCCGAATACCTCGTCCTGCATATCCACAACTGACCGGCCGGCCGATGCGGGACATGGGTAGGATAACAGTTTCAAGCGGGGAAAATGGCGGTTTTTCCGCAGATTTATGTAAATTTGCGAGATTAACCGATTATCACTCATGGCAAACGTTTATGATTTCTCCCTGCCCGCCAAGAAAGGCGGCGAAGTGAAGCTCTCGGAATACCGGGGCAAGGTCCTCCTCATCGTCAATTCCGCCACCGGCTGCGGCTTCACCCCGCAGTACGAAGACCTCGAAGCCATGTATGGCCGCCTCAAGGCCCGGGGATTCGAGATCCTCGACATCCCCTGCGACCAGTTCGGCCACCAGGCCCCCGGCTCCGACGACGAGATTACCGAATTCTGCACGATGAAGTTCGGCACCGACTTCCCGCAGTTCAAGAAATCCGAGGTCAACGGCCCCGGCGAACTCCCCCTCTACACCTGGCTCAAGGCCCAGAAAGGCTTCGAATCCTTCGATGCCGACAACAAGCTGACCCCGCTCCTCGAGCAGATGTTCGACAAGGCCGATCCCGACTGGCGCACCAAGAGTGACATCAAGTGGAACTTCACCAAGTTCCTCGTCAACCGCGACGGCGAAGTGGTCGCCCGCTTCGAGCCCACCAAGGACATGGGTGCCGTCGAGGAATGTGTCAAAGCCATCCTGTAAGTCATTATCAAGAAGAAGAAGAAGAATACCATGAAGAAATTACCGTTTTTGGCCCTGCTCTGCGCCCTGGCCGGCTGCGGCGGTCCGCAGACCCAGACCCAGGCCCCGGCGCCGGACGGGAGCAAGTATCTCCCCTACGACCAGCGCACCGGTGAGGAATCCACCGTCTATTTCACCCGCAACCTCTCTGCCGAGGGCCTCATCCTGGCCTACGAGCAGGTGAACGGCAAGATCAGCGGCCGCGTGGGCGTCAAGCTCCACACCGGCGAGCAGAACGGCCCCAACATCATCCCGCGCGAGTGGGTGAAGGCCCTGCTGGAGAAGGACCTCCCCGATGCCCACATCATCGAGACCAACACCTACTACGTGGGTGACCGCTACACCACCGAGCAGCACCGCAAGACCCTCGAGGTCAACGGCTGGAACTTCTGCCCCGTGGACATCATGGACGAGGAAGGCGTCACCACGATCCCCGTGGAGGGCGGCAAATGGTTCAAGGCGATGTCCGTCGGCAGCCACCTCCTCAACTACGACTCGATGGTCACCCTGACCCACTTCAAGGGCCATACGCAGGGCGGCTTCGGCGGTTCCAACAAGAACATCGGCATCGGCTGCGCCGACGGCCGCATCGGCAAGTCCTGGATCCACACGACCCCCGGATCCGACGACATGTGGAACATCGCCGAGGAAGAGTTCATGGAGCGCATGACCGAGTCCACCAAGGCCACCCTCGGCCACTTCGGCGAGAAGGTGACCTTCGTCAACGTGATGCGCAACATGTCCGTCTCCTGCGACTGCGAAGGCGTCGCCGCGGAGCCGGTCGTCACCCCCAACGTGGGCATCCTCTCCTCCACCGACATCCTGGCCATCGACCAGGCCTGCGTGGACATCATCTACGCGATGACCGCCGAGGAGCACCACGACATGCTCGAGCGCATCGAGACCCGCCACGGCCTGCGCCAGCTCTCCTACATGAAGGAGATGGGCATGGGCAATGACAAGTACGTCCTCATCGACCTCGACAACGGTGGCAAGCGCATCACCGCCGAAGAGGCTGCCAAGGACCTCAAGCCGTTCGTCAAGAGCGGGGAATAAGCGATCCCGACTCACGCCGACGAAAAGACCTGCACCTGGATGGATGCAGGTCTTTTCACTCCAAGCAGACAAGGCCGCTAATAGTTGAGACCGAAGCCGTAAGGAATCAAGGCGTAGCCTTCGTCCTCGAGGAAACTCGGTACATCTTCCTTATTGTTCTCAACCGCCTCCTGGGAAGCCGGGAGGCCGAACGGCATCTTGCCGCTGGGGTTGAATCGACCTGTCAGAACGTCCATCACCGCAGGCAGCGTCGTACCGAAAGTGGCGAGCCAGGTCTGTGAAGCAGGCCCCTTCAGTTCGGAGAGCACCCAAGGTTTGCTGCAATTGACGAGGATGACCGTCGGTCTTCCGGCAGCGATGCGATTGACATAGTCAACATCTATCCCATTGGCGGACAGAAGATTGACAATTGGCGAATCCCCTGCCGTGCCACCAAGGAAACCACCTCCCGTCGAGGGGGTGAGCCAAAGTACGGCGACATCTGCCTCATTCACCTTCGCGACGAAACGGACCGGCCAGGTATTCTCCTGCAGAACGGTTGCAGAATGGCCGCCGTCTCGGGAATTGCCGAGACGTTCGAAATAGACCTTGGTCCCCGCCTTGAGCGGAAGCAGGGAATTCTCATTGCGCATCAGGACGATGGATCTCCGGAAAGCTTCCGCCGCCAGTGTCTGGTGTTCCTGGCTGTTCGCAACAGCCTCGGCATTGTCCGGATCGACATACGGATTCTCGAACAGTCCGAGTTCGAATTTCTCCACCAACAGGCGGGTGACTGAACGGTCGATCTGCTCGTCCGTAATCATCCCCTTGTCATAGGTCTCACGCAGATTCTTGAGATCCACACTTCCGGAGAAAAGGTCCGTACCAGCGCTGACGGCCTTCTGGTAGCGCTCCGGGATGGTCAGATCCTCAACGCCCCAGGGCATCCCGTCGATCGGACCCGTATCGGAATTGACCAGACCCCGAAAACCCAATTTCCCACGGAGAACCTCGGTGAGCAGGCCGTAATTGAAGGCAGAACCCACTGCCTCGTATTCCGTCCCGTATGGACGGGCATAGTAAGGCATGATTGCAGACACACCGGCCTCAACGGCCGCCTGGAAAGGCTTGATGTGATAGTCGAACATCCCGCCCGGATAGACGAGATTCCTTCCGTAGGAGAAATGTGAGTCCCACCCCTTCATCTCAGCGCCGCCGCCGGGAAAATGCTTCATGGTCAGGGCAACGGAACCTGTGCCCAGCGTTTCCCCTTGGAAGCCCTGGACCAAGGCCCGGGCAATTTCGGCCACGCGGTCCGCATTCTCGCCGAATGTGCCTTCGATACGGTTCCAACGCGGTTCTGTGGACAGATCAAGTTGGTACATATAGCCTTTGCGTATACCACAAGCGACCCACTCCTCGGCAGCCGTGCGTGCAAAAGTCCGGATCAGGTCCAAATCGTTGGTAGCCGCCAGGCCCAGGGTTCCGGGCCATTGGGTCAGGTAGCTGTTGCCGACGTTGAGCCCCATCGAATTGTCCACCGCCACATGGTTGCGCGGATTGGAGGCGAAGATGACAGGGATACCCAACCGGGAACGTTCCGCCACTTCCTGGACGTTGTTCGTCCACTCAGCCATCGTACGGGCCGGCGCATTGGCCCGGAGGATGAAATGTCGGAGATTGCGTTCCAAGATCCCCTTCGTCGTGCCTGATGCATTGATTTTTTCCTCCGCAAGTTCGACTCCGGTAAAGATATTCCGCCGCGTGACGGCGTCCTCCTCGTTGAGTTCGCTGGTCGCGGAAGACTTCATGTTCATCTGGGTAATCAGCATGAATCCCAGCTTTTCCTCCAAGGTCATCTGCCCCAGGAGGTCTGCTGCGCGGTCTTCCGGCGTCAGGCGCCAGTCTTCATACGGGTCCAGTTTCGCATTCTTGTTCAAGTCCTTGAAACTGTAGCCGTTCTTTTCAATGAGTTGAACGGTACGCGTGCCGAGTTCCGGCTGGACATACTGCCTGCCTGAGCAGCCGGCAAAGAGCAATAAGCCCGCTGTCAAAACGGATACGATTCTCATAACACTTGGCTAGTAATTCTTACGGACGATACTCCATTCAGGACGCTTCATCCGAAAATACTCATCATTCAGGAAAAGCGCGGATGAACCTGTGCGGCTTTTCAGCTGCCAGTCCAGCCACTCATGTACGGTCACGGCATAAGCGCCTCCGTGTTTCTCATAATAAGTACCTTCATGGCCATCCAGCGTATTGATCATGACCACCGGGAGACCGCTGATCCGTTCGAAGTCCTTGGCTGCGTTCGGATAAGCGACATCTGCCGGCCCGCCGATCAGATACAGCATCGGGGTATGCAGATTCTCCAGGGCGGCCGGCGTGACGCCCTGCATGCTCATGTCCCCAATCCCGGAGTTGAGGATGACACAAGTACGGATGCGCGGGTCGTGAGCGACCCCCAGGACCTGGGCGCCGCCGCAAGACTGTCCCATCGCCGCGACCCGCCCCAAGTCCACAGTATGATAATACTCTGACTTCGGATTGGCGTTCTGGTCGGTCAACCAGTCCAGTGCCTCCAGGAGCATCCGCGGATAGGTCGCCTGCCGGGTCTGTCCCCCCTGGGCCTGCGTGCGCTGACGGCGCAGGTCCGCTTCCATGGCACGCTTCTCCGCTTCGGTCAGATGCGGGACGACCTCGCCATTGGCCATGACCTGCGTCTTGGCCATATTGGAGGAACGCTGTAAAGTCCCGCGCCAGCGCGCAAAGAAGTCGGCTTCGTCATAAGGGCCGATGGCAACGGCAAGGTAACCGTAGGAACATACCTCGCTAAGGAGGTACCGCATCTGGATATTTTCATTCGCACAACCGCCGTTGGCATAGAGGATGACGGGTAATTTACCGACCTCGCTGACAGCCGCCTTCAGGTCTTGCGGACGATATAAGGTAAAACGCTCGAGCGAGGCATCCTTGACGACCTGCGCCTTATACGGACCGGTCCCCCCTCCCTCGACGATCTGGGAACGGACGGTCTGCGCTTTTACAGCAAGGCTGCAGCAGATCACTGCAGTCAGGATTACGCTGATTCTTCTCATATCCGCTTACCTGAGATTAGCCAGCCATTTCTCGAGCTCTGCCGTCCATTCGCGCTTGAAGCGGAATGTATCCTTGAAACCCCAGCCGTGACCGCCTTCAGGATAGGTGTGCAGGACCGCTGGTACGCCGTTGCTGACCAGCGTGGTGAAGTACATGGCACTCTCTGTGACCGGGACGGTCGTATCGTCATAACTGTGCGCGATGAAGGCAGGCGGGCAGTCCTTGGTGACATGTAATTCGCAGGAGTAGAAATCCGCCTGCTCCTGTGTAGCATCCTTACCCAGCAGGAGGAAGCCGCGTCCAGGCACAAAACGGCCTTTGGTCGTAATGACCGGATAGAGCAGGATCTGAAAATCCGGACGGGTCTCGGGCGTATAGTGGACCGAGGCGCTGGCTGCCAGGTGACCTCCGGCAGAGCCGCCCATGATACCCAGCTTCTTGATCCCCCACTCTGCCGCACGTGCACGCATCAGCTCAATGGCACGGTGAGCATCATGCAAGGGCACGTCGCAGTGCCCGTTGGGCATGCGGTATTTCAACACGGCGAAGGTGATGCCCAGGCTGTTGAACCAGTCGGCCATGTCCGTCCCCTCATGCGCGGCGGCCACATAGTTGTATCCGCCGCCCGGGCACATGATCACAGCCAGGCCGTTCGGATCCTTGGCCGGGAAGACCAGCAGTTCCGGGTCGTTGATGTTGCCGATCCGGCCTCCGAACATCGGCCGCTCTGGACCTTCCAGCCCATTACTGTCGGGTGCTCCATCCGGCCAGAGTTTCACGGTGATGTAGGCAGGCTCCTGAACACGGTTCCAGGTTCGTTCGCCCGCGGGCCGCTGAGCCCCGCCCTGCGCAGGATTCTGCGCGAGGACGAGGACAGGGACCATCATTGTAACCAAAAATGCAAAAATGCGTTTCATACCGGAGATCGCTAATTCAGTTGTTCCGTATAAGGTTCCGCTTCCGTGGAAGCCTTCCAGGGACCATCCTTGCCCTGACCGTTGGGATTGCCGAACTTGACGAAATTCGTCCAGTAATCCATCATCTTGTCGCTCAGGGCGAAGTCATGGTCGGTCATAGGGCGCCAACTGCGGCCGAGGGAATGGAACATATACCATAGTTCTGCAGAATGGAAGGCGCCAGCGTCGTCGCCGGGCAGTTTGCGGTCGAAGTAATACTGATAAGCAGGCTGTTTGCTCTGCGTGGACCGAAGCGCACAGAATGCGTTGATACCTTCGCGCATATCACCCATATCATCACCGTTACTGCCGATCATGTAGGGGATGTCCAGAAGCTGGCCGGCGTGGGCAGCCTCGTCAAAGCCCATGGTCACCAGGTTTCCGTCCGGATGAGGGCCACCCATCCCGGTACGGACCTTAGAGAGTTCCTCCAGGGAAGCCGCACGCATTTTCGCAAGGCTGTCGAATCCGGCATCATCCATCAGCTTCTTACCACGTTCATCATAGGAACTCATCGGCGTCGCCGCGGAACCCCCGCCAAGGAAGCCACCCAAACCGCCGCCACTCTGGATTATAGCCTTGCTCACGAGACCCTTTGTGAGCGGCGAGGCGACCAGCGTCTTCACGCTGCCCGCTCCTGCGCTTTGGCCCATGATCGTAATCTGTTCCGGGTCGCCCCCAAAGGCTGCAATGTTGTTATAAATCCATTTCAGGGCGGCAAGTTGGTCATAGATTCCCTGGTTGCCGGAACCGCCGAATCCATTCTCGGCCGTAAGTTCCGGATGGGAGAAGAAACCCAGCATACCGAGGCGGTAATTGATGGTGACCAGGATCACGCCACGTGTTGCCCACGCCTCACCGTCGAAGGCGACGTCATTACCGCAACCGCCGGCATAGGCGCCGCCGTGGATCCACATCGCCACGGGGAGCTTCGCCTCCGGATGCCCAACCGTTTTGGCCGGCGCCCAGACATTCAGGAAAAGGCAGTCCTCGCTGGTAGGAGGCAAAGGCTCCGGCTGGAACTCCTTGTAGTAGAAAGAGCCCGGCTGACGTCCGCGCTGGACGGACGGGGCCCCGAAGGTATCTGCCACACGTACCCCCTCCCAGGGTTTCACCGGCTGGGGCAGAGCAAAGCGCAGGTCTCCCACCGGGGCGGCCGCATACGGAACACCCTTGAAAATCATGACTTCGGGATTCTCGGTCAGTACGCCGCGGAGCAAGCCTCCGTCGACCTTGACCGTATCGACCGGTTTCCCTTGGGAGCAAGCCGTCAGGACGGCTGCCAGGATGACAGAAAAGATAAGACGACAGCGTTTCATATTCGATATCTATTTAACATTCCAGATTGCAGTATCCTCGCCGGCAGCGGACTTGACCGTCACGGTGTTGCTGCCCTTGGCAAGTTTCACACCCTCCCAACGGACCGTCGCGTAGGCATCGGTCTTGGCCGTGCCAACGAGTTTGCCGTTGAGATAGAGCTTGACGGAAGGAGCCGTGGAGAAGACCACCACGTCCGTGGTGTCCTCTTCGCGCTCCGTGTAGTTTTTGGAGCAGAGGTGGAGCGTAGCCGCCTGCTTGTTCCAGTTGGCCTTGTAGAAGTAGAACGCATCCTTGCGGGTCTTGCGGTCGTGGGTCACCAGGCCCTTGTCGTTCTGGTTCTCGGTATCGCCTTCCCTGCGCATCGAGGAGCCGAAGTCGAACATGTTCCAGACGAAGGAGCCCCAGACATAGTCCCGCTCGGCGATGGCCTTCCAGTCGTAGTAATGCAGATAGGTCTGCTTCTCCTCCGGGTGGAACCGGCCGCGGGAAGTGGACCGGACATCTACCTCGTCCGCCGGGCCATAGGCCGCCACGTGTTGGCGGACGCTGGCGCCGCCACCGTACTCGCTGATGCCGATCTTGTCGTCCGGATAGCGTGCGTGGTAGTCATCCATGAAGGGTCCGAAGTCAGCCACGGTGTCATAATACCAGCCGAAATACTTGTTCCAGGCCATCGCATCCGTGGTGTGGATGAACGGAAGTTCCTGGTCGGTCGCCTGGACGGTCATGCGCCCGGGATCCAGGCGATGAGCGATGTCATTGAGGTCGCCCACGATGGCATCGATCCCGTCGTGGACCTCGTTCTGGAGACCCCAGAAGCAGATTGACGGGTGGTTGTAGTTCTGGACGATCATCTCCTGAAGCTGGAGCCGGAGGTTGTCTTCGAAAGCCTGGGCGGCCACATAGCCGCTCACGAACGGGATTTCCTCCCAGACGACATATCCCCGCCTGTCCGCTTCGCGGAACATGAAGTGGGCCTGCGGATAGTGGGCCAGGCGGAGCGCATTCGCACCGATCTCGTCGAAGAAGTCAAAGTCGGCCAGATGGTTCTCCTCCTTGAGGGCCGAGGCGAGTTCCGCCCAGTCCTGGTGACGGCATACCCCCTGCAGTTTCAGGTGCTTGCCGTTGAGGAAGAAACCCTTCTCGGTATCCACCCAGAAATAGCGCAGGCCGATCTGCTCCTCGACACGGTCCACTTCCTTGCCGTCCTTCTTGAGTACGGTGACAGCCTTGTACAGGTAAGGATCCTCCTTGCCATTCCACAGGTGCGGACGGTCCAGCCCGACAAAACAGGTAGCGATGCCGTTGTTGACCTGGGTGGTCTTCTTCTCGGCCACGATCTTCCCGGCCGCATCTTCCAGCCAGAAAGCGACTTCGCAACCCTGGTAGTCTCCCAGGGAAGAGATATGTACCTCGGCGCTCAGTTCCGCACGCTGCTCGTTCACCAGTTTCTGGTGGATCAGCACACCGTTGGAACCGAAATAGAGCGGAGAGATACACTCCGGTCCGGTCACCTCCATCCAGACGTCCCGGTACAGGCCGCCGTAGATGTTGAAGTCGCCGCTCTGGGGTGCGATGTCGAACTGCGGTTCGTTGTTGCAGATGACAGTCAGGCTGTTCGTCGCCCCGGGACGAACATAATCGGTGATCTCGAAGACGAAGGAGTTATACGCTCCCCGGTGCTCGCCAACGAGGCGGTTGTTGACCAGGAGCGTGGCCACCACGCCTGCACCCTCGAAGCGCAGGAACACGCGCTTGCCCCGATAGGATTCGGGGATTTCGAGCTGCTTGGCATAGGTACCGTAGCCGCGGCGATAGCCGGAGCTGCTCATAAAGTCCGCGGCGTTCCAGGTGTGCGGCAGGTTGACCGGATCGCCGGCATTCGGATTCGCACCGCCCCACCGGTTCATTCCGGCCACGCGTGCAGGAGTGAACCGCCAGGAATCGTTCAGGGAGATAACCTCCCGTGCACGTGCAAGGTCGGTGGTCAGCAGCGAAACGGCCAGGGCGATGAACAATACTGTTTTTTTCATATAGGGAAACAATTGGTTGTGCAGGATTACTTCTCCTCATCCGCAACGGCATCGTGCCAGTCCGTCCAGACGGCACGGTTGGCGTCGTAACCGTCATAACCGAAGTTCTGCCACATCATGTTGCCGGTGTTGGCATCAATGGCGGCCTGCGGCACAGGCAGGTAGAGGTTGTGCTTGTTCATGTTGTAGATGATAGTCAGACGTCCTAGCTTATGCGTGCCCTTGCCGTCTTCTCCCTTGTTGTAGAAGTTGTTGTAATGACACACGCGCTGCCACCAGTAGCTACCGCCATTGGGATCGGTACCGTCCTGTTTGTCATAGGTGTTGACATCGTAGGTATTGCCCCACTCGTCCGGCTTGCCGCTCATCGCAAGGCAGAGGGACACGCGGCTGAGCTCGATGTGGCGGAACTCCTCCATATAGAGTTCGCGGGCACGCTCGTCCATGATATCGCCGATGGTCACAGTGTCGTACAGTTGCTCGCAATGGGCGCGCTTACGGATGATGTTGACATCGTCAGCAGCAGTGTTGTCTCCCAGATAATACTTCGCTTCAGCCCGGAGCAGATAAACTTCCGCAAGACGATAGATGTACCAGTTGGAACAGGCGCCGGAAGTGGCTCCCTGGTGGTCATTGGAACTGATGTTCGCTTCCTTGACGACGTCATGCAGGAAGGTCTTGTAGTGCATCACAGAACCGACGGATTTGATCGTATCGGCATAGTGCGGGGATCCGGCTTCACGATAGGTCTTGCCGTACAAGTTGGCGACGGCCGGATCCGAAGAATTCTTGATCTGCGGCGTATTATAACGGAACAGGTCACGGGAGAACCAGTTACCGGTTTCCTCGCTATGACGGAGATCGCCCTTGTCCATCACACCGTTGACCTTCCACATATCATTCTCGAACCACCACGTCTGACGCATGCAGCCGACACCACGGCCGATACCGCGGTTGAAGTCGAGCGCCTGGTCATAATCCGGGCTGTTGCGGGCGAAACGGTTCGTACTCACGAAACCGCCGACCGGAGAAATATTGGTGCCGTTGGCCCAGAAAGGCACGAAGATACGCAGGCTGGAGAAGTTGCGGAAAGAGGATCCGCTCCCCTGGTTCACGATACCGTAGATGGTTTCTTTGTTCGCCGGGATGAGCTTGTTCTCGGGACGGTGCATGTCCCAGATGACATTGCGGGTGATTTTCCAGGTCTCTGGCTCGCCACCTTCGTCGAAGGTTCCGAACGGTTGTTCCATCAGGGAGTAGATACCGCTCCCGATAATCTGGTCGGCCAGGTTCTTGGCGTCCTGGTAACGTCCGTCGGCAAGATAGTATTTGATAAGGAGCACCTGGCAGGCGCCCTTGTTGACCATACCGTAATAGTCCATCTCCGACTGTTCGGGTACGTGCGCGACGGCAAACTCCAGATCCTCGATCATCTTTTTGATGATGGCTTCACGCGCGGTGGACTTATAATCCAGTTTCGGCGAGGAGATGACATGGGTCACAAGGGGGACGTTGCGGAACTGGAAAATCATGTTATAGTAGCGGAAGGCTCGGTGGAAATAGGCACGCCCCTTATAGGCATTGCGGAGTGTCTCTGACAGGCCGGGGACATCATCTACGTAGTCCAGGATCGTGTTCGCGGACTTAACGGCACCGCCGAGCACGTCGCTGAACATCGACGCGGACTGGTCGTATCCGGAAGTCGGTGTGACCTTGGTATCCAGTTCGCACATCGCCGTCACATGGCCGCCATCGGTATTGGCGCCGATGCTGATATCGGAAATACGCATCTCCATCGTCAGGATGCCACGTGCAAGGAAATCGTTAATGATGAATTCATTGCGAAGCTCCTGATCGCAGGCGATCAGTGCTGCCCGGATACCGGACTCCGTATTGAATGTCGCCGTCGGTTCGAAGTACGACAACGGTTTCGGGTCAAGGAACTCCTTATTGCAGCCTGTCGCCAGTATCAGCATTCCCGCCAAGGCCGCCAGACTGATTTTCGATATATAGTTGTTCTTTTTCATGGTGTTGACTTTTATCCGGTTTATAAGGTAACGTTCACGCCGAAGGTAATCGTGCGGTTCATGAAACTCAGGGTTTGGGGATCATAGTATTTCCATCCATCCAGGCTGATCACACCGGCATTCCTCACGGTAGCGTTGAGACGGAGGCTGGAGATACCGAAGCGGGAGATGAAGGATTTAGGCACATTGTAGGCCAAAGATACATTCTCCAGCCGGATAAACGAGCGGTCGTGCAGCAGGCCGCCGGATGCTCCGGCAGGCATTTGGGCATTGATCCGTCCCCAGTCATTGTACGGTCTGTCGGGGCGCCAGTACGGACGGTTTACGAAATTAAGTCCGTTCTCAAGTGTAACATCTTCTGCATAAACCGAATACATCGTATCAATGAATTTGGCACCCATCTGAGAAGCAAGGTTGAAGGAGAAATCGAAATTTTTCAGGAAAGTGAAATTGTTGTACAGGGACCATAGTACCGGGGCCTGGGAATCTCCCAGGAACACCTTGTCATTATTATCATAAACAGGCACCCGGGTTCCGTCTTCCAGGATTCTGTCGTTTTCCGTATAAACGTTCCGGACTTTTACATCACCGGGAACGAGACCAAGTTTCTTGGCCTCAGCGGCTTCGCTGACTTGGTAGATGCCCTGGACATCATAATTCCAGATGACGGAAATCGGCTTGCCGATGAACCACTGGGAGGCGATGTCATCGAGTTCCTTCCCGTTTTCATCATACTCATAATACAGATGGTCGATGCGGTTGCGGTTGTAGGAAAGGTTGAACGTCGTATTCCACTTGAAGTTCGGACGGTCCATATTGCGGGAACTGACCGATATCTCAAAACCACGGTTGGACACCTGGCCGATATTGGCGGCAATCTCGCTGAAGCCTGTGAAATTCGGCAGCGTCCGGTTCAGGATCATGTCCCGCGTGATGATGTGGTAGGCCTCGATGGATCCGGTGATCCGATTCTTCAGGAAACCAAAGTCAAGGGCGATATTATATGACTCACTGCGCTCCCATTTCAGGTTCGGGTTCGCCATGCGGTCCAGGGTCAGGTACTGCATCTCGGTAAGCGCACCCGACTTGTCCAGATAGCCGAACGGGGCACTGCCAGTAGCAAGGCTCGCCAGGGCGAGGTACGGATCTTTCAGGGCGCGGTTACCGTTCTGGCCCCAGGACAGGCGGAGTTTTCCCATACTCATCGGGGTCCATTTGAACCACGGCTCATTGGTAAAACTCCATGCAAGAGCCACGGAAGGGAATGTTGCATAAGGGACGGCCTGGCCGAAAGCGGAGTAACCGTCACGGCGCACTGAGGCCGTGATCATGTAACGGTCGTCATACGAATAGAATAGACGGGCGAGGTAACCCACACCGCTCTGGTAAGTATCTGTCGTGCCAAAAGAGCTCTCCAACTTGCCAGCACCGGAGGTGAAATGGAAACCGAGGGCATCGGTCGGCTCAATCTTGCGGGCACGGATGAAATCCATCCATGTCTGGTGGCGCTCCGCTTCCTGGACGAGCGTCACGGTAAAATGATGCTTGCCGGCAAAGGTATGGTCCCAGTTGATGGTGTTGTTGAGGTTCCACTCAAAAGTCTTGTTCCAGTCGCGGTTGACACCGCGCTGAGTCGCCGTATAGTCGATGTGGTCCGCCGAGGTGAACAGACGGTCATACCCCCATATGAAACGGGGCGAGACATTGAAGGAATAGGTGATATCGAAGGGAAGGATCAGCTTAGCGGTCAGGATCGAGTTGAGAGTCGTCGTGCCGCTCTCCTCGTTCTGGTACTTCTGGTTATAAGCATAGTTGTAGCCTTTGGAGGAGTTGGTCTCGCCGTTGGGATGCGGGTTCAGGGTGCCGTCGGCGTAATACATCGACGTAAACGGATTGTTCTGCGAGACATTGTTGCTGGAGACACCGCCGCGGGGGTTGTAGAACAAGATCGTCATATCCGTGTCTGAACGGTCGGAGAAGGCCACGTTGGCAGATACTTCGAGCCAATCGGTGATCTTGGTCGTGAGCTTCATGTTGGCACGGAAAGTATTGTATTCGTCACCAAGCAGCACGCCGCGGTTCTTCAGATAACTCAGGGACATATAATAATTGGTCCTGTCGGACGCACCAGAGATGCTGGCCGTATAGTCCTGGTTCAGGCCCAGTCGCGTGGCGTAGTCATCCCAGTCAAAGGTCTTGCCGGCGAGATATCCCTCGACAAGGGTCTGGGAGGCGGCGGGAACAATACGGCGGAACCAGACTTCCGGGTTGCTCATCGACGCGTCCGCACCAGAATAGGCGCGCCACTGATCCACGCTGACCCCGGCAGGCAGGTCATCCCAACGGTCATAGTAGCCGGGCTGGTCTACACGGCCGCTCTGGTAGGGGCCATATTCTCCGGAAGGAGAAAATCCATAGGTCTGGCGCTTCTGGTAATCACGCTCGAATTCCAAAAGTTCCTCGCCATTCATCATCCGGGGACGGCGGGTCATCTGAACCAGGCCGATCTTGGAACTGAACGAGATGACCGGCTTGCCCTGCTTGCCTTTCTTGGTCGTGATGATGATGACGCCGTTGGCCGCTTGGGAGCCGTAGACGGCAGCCGCCGACGCATCCTTGAGGATGTCAATCTGGCCGATGTCTTCAGGGTTGATTTCCGCGAGCGTACCATAGAAAGGCATGCCGTCAAGGACCAGCATCGGGGCAGACGACGTGATCGCAGACATCGACCGCTCGCCACGGATCTCAATGTCACCGCCGCCACGGGCCGTGTTGTTGGCACCGATATTCATGCCGGGGACGTTGCGGAGCAGGTCCTGAACGGTGCCAGGGGCCTCGTTGTCGCGGTCTCCGGCTTTCACCTGGACCACGGATCCGGTGACGTCTTTCTTGCGCATCGTGGCATAACCGACCACGACGACATCATCCAGCAGCGTGGTATCCTCGGAGAGCACGATATCAATGTTAGTTTTGCCCGCTACCGGGAGTTCAATCCCTTGGTAACCGATGGCAGAGACTTCCAGGACAGCTCCATGGGGGACCTGGAGAGAGAAGGAGCCATCCAGGTCGGAAGCAGTTCCGGTCTGGGTGCCTTTGACGAAGATACTTGCACCGATGACAGCCTCACCCTTTGCATCCTTCACGGTACCCTTGATCTGAGCATTCTGTGCCAGGACGGGCAGGGAAAGAAGCATGGCGAGCGCCAGTGCGATGGAAATTGGTTTAAATAGTCTCATAAAATTGTTAGAATAGTGTTTGTTTGGTTATTGCAAATTTCCGAAATCGGAGTCAAAGCAACGTTTCTTTTCCTTCTTATTTCTTTTGATTTCTTATCACGAGTGTATTGAAATACGCCATTTTTTTATGAATTTTAACAAACCGTCCCCGCCATGGATGTTTTTTTATAAATTTGTATAAAAGTCAAGTGGATATGAAGAAACTTCTCCTCCCGGTCCTGTTAATTTTACTTTCGGCCTGTGCCCGGCCGGAGAACGACTTGTCTCCCAGATCGACGGTCAGCCACCTGGCCATTCCGCAGAATGCTTCGCGGAATCTCTCGGTCTACCAGGTGACAAGCATCGCAATGGATACCAAAGACCTGCTCTGGCTGGGGACGACCCACAACCTGAATTCATTCGACGGACAAAACACACGCACCTGGGATACCGGACAGCCTTCGAATGAGGAGGCGCTTCCATCCTCCGCCATCAGTTGCCTTTTCAACGACCACAACCGGACGGTCTGGATCGGAACGGATGCCGGACTCTGTACATATGAGCGGTTCTCGCGATTCCGCAATTATCATTGCGACGGAGCCCGGCTGGGCAAAGTCGAGGAAATCGCTGAGACCAGTGATCAGGTCCTGCTCGTCAAAACCGCCGACGGTTTCTATCGCATGGACGAGACACAAGACCTGCTCCCCGTCACAACCCTGAAACACCCCTCGTCCGGCTCTAAAGTCCTTTGCGACGACAACGGCGGGATCTGGGTCTGTACCGCGACGGAATCCGTCCATTACGACCGCTATTTCAACCCGGTCGACAGCATCCGCTCAACACGGTCGTCCGCAAACGTAAATCCCGCCGCCGTCAAAGTCGGCGACCGGATGTGGATCCTGTCTGGTGCGGATCTCCTCTGCCTGGATATCAACACCGGCGACCTGGTTCTCCGGATCGACCGCGCTTGGACGGATAGGCTGAATCTCTGCGAAGCCGAGGGGAACTATCTGCTTTTCCAGAATGAAGACATAGGCATCCGAGCCTTCGATACCCGGGAGCGCCGCTTCGTGGACGACGCACTACCCTATATCCCAACGACCCCCTCAAGGACAGACATCTCACGAATGTACCAGGATCCGCTGGGTAATCTCTGGATCGGATATCGCCATTATGGGGTGAAGTGCATCTCCCGGGACCAGAAAGCGCTCGAGCTGCTCAATGACTGCCCGGCACACCACCAGACAGAACAACAGTACATCCAGACCCTGGTCCAAAGCGAATCCGGAACGGTCTGGGGCAGTATCGGACGAAAACTCTTCCGCCTGCCATCCGCATCCGGAGAGATTGTCTTCCTTGATATTGAGGGTATTCCCGGACCGGACAATCTGGACGATGCACTGGTCATACAACTGGCTCCGGACCGTGCCAACCGACTCTGGATCCGGACACGGCACCAACTCCTCCTGACCGATATTTCCCGTGAACAACCCCACGTACTGCAGAAATGGTACATCGGCCCATACTCCGGTGCCGGCGGGATAGCTGCCGGCGGAACCTATTATCTGCCCCAGCCATCATCTATCGGCATCTACCGCCCGGATGGCGGGACTGACCGTATTCCGCTTGCCGGAGCATCCGGCGAGGGAGAAACCCGGCTGCTGGACTGCGGCAACGGAAAGATCCTGGTGGTTCTGGAGGGGATGACGCCCCTCTTGTTAGACACCGCAAACGCTTCCGTCTCCGAATTCAAGGTTACCGCTCCCGAAGGTCCGCCTTCTTACGGCAGCACCACAGCGGGACTTGTGCTCGGACGGAAGGCATGGCTAGTCTCTGCCAAAGACGGCGTACAGATCCTTGACCTGGACACGCACATACTCCGGCGGGAGACTGCCCTTGACGGTCTGCACATCCTGAGCATCCTGGCCCTCTCTGACAACACCCTCATCCTAGGAGCAACGGAAGGGATTGTCTATTACGATACGGCCCAGGGGCTTCTCCGCGTTTACCAGCCCTCGCTCAATGACAGTCCTGTCACGGCACTTACCCCAGGCGGAATCGTCCGATCCGGGAATTCCGTCATTCTCGGGAGTAACAACGGCTGCGTCCTGCTGCCCGCCAGTATCCCGATGACCTCCAACGACCACCACCTCTCGGTCCACAACGTGATGGTCCGGGACCAACAGGGATCCCAGATGGTCCGTATCCCTCCTGACGAGAGCAGTTGCATCCTGGGACACGACCACAATTCCTTCGAGATCGGATTCGGGACTATCCACTATGACCATCAGCCGATCAGCATCCAGTACAAACTCGACGGATACAATACGGACTGGATCAACGTCGTCCGCGAAACCAACGCCGTATACTCCAAGATCCCGGCAGGTCGATATGTCTTCCATCTGCGTGAGATCCAGTCTTTCACGGACCGGGTTATCAGCGAGCAGCAGATGGAGATCGTCGTAAAACCTGCGCCCTGGGTGACTTGGCCGGCTCTCCTCCTCTACTTCCTGCTAGCGTTCCTTGCCGCCTACGCGGCCGTCCGTTTCCTGGTCAAAGTCAAGTCCGACAAACTGCGACTGAGCGTGGCCGAACAAAAGACCGAACTCGAGCACAGGACCAACGAAATGAACAAGAGTTTCTTCGCCAACATCGCCCACGAATTCCGCAACCCGCTGACCATCATCTCCGGACCGCTTTCCTCTCTGCTCAAGGATGAGTCCGTCCCGGCTGACGCGCACAAGAAACTGCTCTCGATCTCGGCCAGCGCCAACTCGATGCTCCGTCTGATTGACCAGATGCTGGATTTCAACCAATTGGAGATGGACGTACTGCGACTCTGCGTCGGTGAGCATGACATCACGCACGAAATATCCCGGATCATCGGCAATTTCGAGGAAAGCGCCAACCTTCGGGAAATCTCAGTCCGGTATGATGGGCTGGAAGACCCGTTCATCAGCCTGGTCGACCTGGACAAACTGGAAAAAATCCTGAGCAACCTGTTCACCAATGCCCTGAAACACACGCCGGACGGAGGAGCCATCACGATGGCCTTCGACGACGTTACGGGCGAAGAAGCCCGCGCGGCCTTCGGAGAGGATTCCCTGGGCTCCAGCCGCTATTTCCAGGTCGACATCACCAACAACGGCAAGCAGATCGCCGACGACAAGATCGGCAACGTCTTCAAACGTTATTACCAGTCCTCGGAAACGTCCCTCCACCACTACTACGGCTGGGGACGCGGGATCGGGCTCTATTTCGTCCAACGGCTGGTCCAGGTCCACCACGGCGCCATCCGCGTATTCAATACGCCCGAAGGGGTCTGCTTCAGCTTCGTGATCCCCACCGACCGGGAATGCTATGCCGACGCAGACCGGGAGAATGCCAACGTGCACCGCATCCTGCAGATCGAGATCCCACAGGACACCCGCCCTGAGAAGAAAGTGCCCGAAGACGTGACGAAACCGGTCCTGCTCGTAGTGGACGACGACATCCAGGTCGGCCAGTACATCCGCACCCTGTTCGAGGAACGTTACAACGTGACCAACAAGTACTCTGCCGAATCCGCCCTCTCGGAGATCGACAAGATCAACCCGGACATCATCATCAGCGATGTCGTGATGGGCAAGATGTCCGGATACGAGTTCTGCCGGACGCTGAAATCAGACCTGACTTACAGCCACATCCCCTTCATCCTGCTGACGGCCAAGACCGACGTGGAGGATTCCGTGTCCGGTCTCGAGTGCGGGGCGAACGCCTATGTCAC
>JAFUUB010000076.1 GCA_017483985.1 Bacteroidales bacterium
AACGTCGAAGGCCTCCCGCTCAAGGGCGAGAAAGCCGCCACGGTGGAAGGCATGGAACGCGTCTGGACCGGCAAGGAGCCGTCCCAGACCGCTCCGCTCATCTCTTCGATGACGGCAGGCGGAAAGACCGTCCTCCAGGATCCCACCTTCACCGCCGGCAAGAAGATCAAGGTCAAGGCCGCCGTCAAGGACCGTGAAAACAAGAAGCTGACTTATGTCTGGGAAGTCCTCAAGGAAGCCACCGTCACGGCGACGGGCGGCGCGTATGAACCGCGTCCGGACCGTGTCGGACAGGTCGTCACGACCACAAAACCGGCCCTGAACCTCAAAATTGATGAACCGGGTGCCTATCGTGTATACCTGTATGCCCTGGATGGCACGGGATATGCATCCGCTACCAATCTACCGATACTCGTAAAATAATGAAAACACTTCTCCGTGTACTTGCAGGGATTGCCGCCCTCTGCGCCATCTCCTGCACCCCTAAACCTTCCGGCAGCAACGGCCCCGTCTACCTGGACACCCACGCTGACATCGAAGCCCGCATCGACGATGCCCTTTCCCGGATGACCCTCGAAGAAAAGATCAAGATCATCCACGCCCAGTCCAAGTTCTCATCGGCCGGCGTCCCGCGCCTCGGCATTCCGGAGCTCTGGACCACCGACGGTCCCCACGGCATCCGTACGGAAGTCCTGTGGGACGAATGGGAGCAGGCCGGATGGACCAACGACTCGATCGTGGCCTTCCCTGCCCTGACCGCCCTGGCCGCCACCTGGGACCGCGACCTTTCCGCCCTCTATGGCAAGTCCATCGGCGAAGAGGCCCGCTACCGGGAGAAGGACGTGCTGCTCGGTCCCGGCGTCAACATCTACCGGACCCCGCTGAACGGACGTAATTTCGAGTACATGGGAGAAGATCCGTACCTGTCCGGCCAGATGGTCGTCCCGTACGTGCAGCAGGTCCAGAAGAACGGTGTTGCCGTGTGTGTCAAGCACTTCGCCCTCAACAACGAAGAGACGTTCCGCCACACCACCGACGTGGACCTGGACGACCGCGCGCTCTATGAGATCTACCTGCCGGCCTTCAAGGCGGCCGTCCAGCAGGGCGGTGCCTGGTCGATCATGGGCAGCTACAACCTCTACCGCGGCCAGCACGTTTGCTACAACGAGCGGCTGATCATGGACATCCTCAAGGGAGAATGGGGCTTCGACGGCGCCGTGATCTCCGACTGGGGCGGCGTACATGAGACCGACGCAGCCGTCAAGAACGGGCTGGACCTCGAGTTCGGTACCTGGACGGACGGCCTGACCATGGGTGCGACCAACGGCTATGACGCCTACTACCTGGCCAAGCCCTATCGGGACGGCATCCTGAGCGGGAAATACGGCACGGAGGAACTCGACGAGAAATGCCGCCGGGTACTCCGGCTGATCTTCCGAACCGCCATGAACCCGGACAAGCCCTTCGGTGCCATCAACTCCGAGGCCCACTATGCCGCCGCCCGCAAGATCGGCGCGGAAGGCATCGTACTCCTGAAGAATGACCGTGGCGTGCTTCCGGTCGCTCCGGGTGTGAAGCGGATTTTGGTCGTGGGCGAGAACGCGGTCAAGATGATGACCGTCGGCGGTGGCTCCTCCTCCCTGAAGGTCCAGCATGAGATTTCTCCGCTGGATGGCATCCGCGCCCGCGCCGGGAAGGATGTCGAGGTGGTCTATGCCCGTGGCTATGTCGGCGATACCGGCGGCTCCTACAACGGTGTATCTTCCGGTCAGGACCTGTCCGAGAGCCGCAGTCCGGAGCAGCTGATTGCCGAAGCGGTGGAACTGGCCGGCCAGTCCGACCTGGTCATTTTCATCGGTGGCCTGAACAAGAGCAACAACCAGGACTGCGAAGGCACCGACCGCCGCTCCCTGGACCTGCCGTATGACCAGGACGCCGTGATCGAGGCCCTGGCCGCCGCCAATCCGAACCTGGTCGTCTCGCTGGTCAGCGGCAACGCCGTGGCCATGCCGTGGGTCGACAAGGTCCCGGCCATCCTGCAGACCTGGTACCTCGGTTCCGAGGCCGGCAACGCCCTGGCAGACGTGGTTTTCGGCGACGTGAATCCGAGCGGCAAGCTCCCCTTCACCTTCCCGAAACAGCTGACCGATTCCCCGGCCCACCAGCCGGGCATGACCTTCCCGAACCGCCGCAAGGTTACCTATGAAGAAGGAATCTTCGTCGGTTACCGCTGGTTTGACGAGAAGGATATCGAGCCGTTGTTCGCCTTCGGCCATGGCCTGAGCTACACGCAGTTCAGCTACGGCGAGGCCAAGCTGGACAAGTCTTCGATGAACGAGAACGGTACGGTCCGGCTGACCGTCAAGGTCACCAACACCGGCGACCGCGAAGGCGCCGAGGTCGTCCAGCTCTACATCGCCGACAAGGAGTCCTCCCTGCCCCGTCCGGAAAAGGAACTCAAGGACTTCCAGAAAGTCCTGCTGGCCCCGGGCCAGTCCAAGGACGTGACCTTCACCATCGGCGCCGACGCCCTGAAGTTCTACGACCCGGCCCTCCCGGGCTGGAAGGCCGAGAAGGGCGACTTCGAAGCGCTGGTCGGCAGTGCCTCTGACGACATCCGCACCCGGGCGGCGTTTACGCTGAAATAGCCTGCGGCCCGGTCCCTCTGTAGGACCCGGGGCCCCGGACCCGGACGGCCTCCGCACCCCGTGTTATGTAAATAGCTGTATACAAGTAATATACGCGAAAAGCCTTCGTCGATTTGAGGCTCACCGGAGATTTTCCGTGGCAAGAGATTGTAAGTACTTGATGCCTTAAGCATAGATTCTGGTAAGCCTGAAGAGGAAGAACTTCAGATCTAACACGCCCCTCAGTTGAGCCCTG
>JAFUUB010000077.1 GCA_017483985.1 Bacteroidales bacterium
CATGCTGCTACCGCTACCCAGAAGACCGTTGACGGTCCTTCCAAGAAGGATTGGCGCGGTGGCCGCGGTATCCTCGAGAACATCATCCCGTCCTCCACGGGTGCCGCCAAGGCTGTCGGCAAGGTTCTCCCGGAACTCAACGGCAAACTCACCGGTATGTCCCTCCGCGTTCCTACGTCTGACGTCTCCTTCGTCGACCTGACCGTCGAACTCGCCAAGCCGGCTACCTACGATGAGATCTGCGCTGCCATGAAGGCCGCTTCCGAAGGCGAACTCAAGGGTACCCTCGGTTACACCGACGAGGCTCTGGTCTCCACCGACTTCCGCAACGACGCCCGCACTTCCATCTTCGACGTGAAGGCCGGTATCCAGCTCGATCCTACCTTCGTGAAGGTTTGCGCCTGGTACGACAACGAGTGGGGTTACTCCAACAAGGTCTGCGAAATGGCCAAGGTTATCACGAAGTAATTCCGTTTTTCGAAAGAAAAAGGCCGGGACGGTGACGTTCCGGCCTTTTTTGTGTATCTTTGCGCGCTTTTCGATTACAACCATGAAATCTCTCAAGGAACTGTACAAAATAGGGAAGGGCCCTTCTTCCAGCCACACGATGGGGCCGAACAAGGCCGCAAAGCTGTTTGCCGAACGTCATCCGGAGGCCGCCTCTTTCGAGGTCGTCCTGTATGGCAGCCTGGCTGCGACCGGGAAAGGGCACATGACCGACCTCGCCGTTTCGGAGCCCTTGTCGGGGATTGCTCCCGTTTTGATCACGTGGGAGCCCTCGACTTTTCTTCCGTTCCATCCCAACGGAATGACTTTCAAGTCTTTCGATGCGCAGAAAAAAGAGACGGATGCCTGGACTTGCTACAGTATCGGCGGGGGAGCGCTGTCAGAAGGGGATGGCAAGGACCTGTCGGACTCCGGTGAGATCTACGCCATGAATACGCTCGGAAAGATCATGGACTGGTGTGAACGAACGGGCCGCAATTATTGGGAATATGTTGGCTTGTGCGAGGATCCGGATATCTGGGATTATCTTCAGGAAATCTGGGAAGCCATGCAGGCCTCCGTGCAGCGGGGGCTCGAGACGGAAGGCCGCCTGCCGGGTCCGTTGAACCTGGCCCGGAAAGCCGCCATCTACCATGTCAAGGCGAACGGCTACCTGCCGAACCTGCGTTCACGCGGTCTGGTTTTCAGCTATGCATTGGCTGTCAGCGAAGAGAATGCTGCCGGAGGGACCATCGTAACGGCTCCGACCTGCGGGTCCTGCGGCGTCCTGCCAGCCGTCCTGTATCACCTTTCCCGCGGACACCAGTTCTCCGATACGAAGATCCTGCATGCCTTGGCTACGGCCGGACTCATCGGCAACATCGTCAAGCAGAATGCCTCGATTTCCGGGGCCGAGGTGGGTTGCCAGGGAGAGGTCGGCGTCGCCAGCGCCATGGCATCCGCCGCGGCCTGCCAGCTGTTCGGGGGCAGCCCGTCCCAAATTGAATATGCGGCAGAAATGGCCTTGGAACATCACCTGGGCATGACCTGCGACCCGATCTGCGGGCTGGTCCAGATCCCCTGCATCGAGCGGAACGCCTTTGCGGCGACCCGGGCCCTGGATTCGGATATCTATGCTACCTTCTCCGACGGCAAGCACCGGGTCTCGTTCGACCATGTGGTGGAAGTGATGAAGCAGACGGGCAAGGACCTGCCGTCCCTGTACAAGGAAACGTCGACCGGCGGTCTGGCGGCCGGTTATACCAAAAAGCGCTTTTTCCGTTAGGGATCAGCGGGCTACGCTCAGGTCAACCAGGCCCGGGACGCCATGTACGACCGCCTTGTCGGTGAATTGCCAGTAATCCCAGTCTTCCCGGTCCGGACGCCGTACACCGTAGTGGGCGATCCAGACGGGGTAGTTCCCGGTAAGGGAACGGTCCAGGTAGTCCCTGGCAAACGTCTCATAGGTATAGATGATGGGACGTTTCCCGTAATGATTTTCAATAGTTTCCAGCCAGACCTTCAGGTCTGCGTTCAGGCGTTCCTTCGAGCAGCCGTCATGCAGGATTTCGATATCGAGGACCGGGGGAAGGTCGCGGTATGTGAGGGAACCGACTGTCCGGATGAAGTGCCGGGCCTGTTCGGCCGGATTCTTCGACGTCCGGTAAAAATGATAGGCGCCGCGGGACAGGGAACGTTCGCCGGCTTCTTTCCAGCGGCCGGCGAACCGCCGGTCTTTGTGGGAAATCCCTTCCGTCGCCTTGATGAAGACGAAACTGACCGGCTGGATATCCCGTGCCTCCGACAGTTGGCGGACGGTCCTCCCGCGGGCATCCGTCATGACATAGAGGGAGTCCCATTGGATGTCGCCGGCGTTGTGATGCGAAAGGTCGACGCCGTATTTCCAATTGCCGGCGGGGACCTTCTCCCCGGAGTCTATGTTGGCGATGATGATCTCCTCGACGGCCGGCCTGGCCAGGAAATACAGCACCAGTCCGATCAGCAGCAGAAGAACCCAGGCCTTGACTTCCTGCCAGTTGACCTGCCATTTCGCCGCTTTCTTTTTCCTGCGGGCGGCGGATTTGTTCTTTTGCTGCTGTTTCGTACCGGTAATAATTAGGGATCAACGTGTTGCCTTGAACAGGCTGAAGACGGTATTCATCAGGATGTAAGCAACGAAAACCATCAGTACGGCCATGGACCAGTTCAACCGGAGCACGGCGACCATGATGGCGATGATGGCGGCAACCGCTATGAACGCGGTCCGCTTCATGGTCGTAAGGGTATCGGCGTCCTTGCCGAACTTCATGGAGAACATCGGCAGTTCGCAGACCAGCAAGGCGGACAGCAGGATGGCAACCGCGGGGATGAACCAGGGCGTCGCGCACCATTCGGCCAGGACGGTGAACGGCTCATGGTAGACATAGTAGGCGAGGGAACCGCAGATCATGGCCGCAGCCGGTGTCGGCAGGCCGATGAAGCTGTCATGCTGCCGCTCGTCAAGGTTGAACTTCGCCAGCCGGAGGGCGGAGAAGACCGCCAGGACCAGGGGCAGGAAGGTTACCCATCCGCGGACCTGGAAAGCCATGAGCTGGTGCAGGATCAGGGACGGCAGGACACCGAAACTGACCAGGTCGGCCAGGGAATCCAGCTCTTTCCCGATATCGGAATACGCATGCAGCAGCCGGGCGGCCAGTCCGTCGCAGAAATCGCAGACGGCCGCGGCCAGCATCAGCAGGAACGCCTGGTCCGGGCGGCCCTGCAAACACACGATCACCCCGAAGATCCCGCAGAGGAGATTCATCGAGGTGATCGTGTTGGGAATGTGTCGTACCAGCTTCATGCTAGATACCGAGTTTGTTGCGGAGGGCCTTCGGAAGGGCATCCTTGTGGAGCGTGATGTCGAGGACCTTGCCGCGGCAGAAAGCGTCGGACATGTACCAGATACCCTTGTACTTGCCGCTTTCGCCCCAGGAGTTCTTGATCATGAGGTACTTGTTGCCGAACTGGTCCTTTGCGATACCGAAGGCGTGCATGCCATGGTCATCGGTGGTGGTCTTCTCGTCGAATCCCTTCTGGCGGTAGGCCTGGTCCGGAACGATCTCCTTCGGAGCAGCGGTTTCAGCCGGCTTATCCTCGGCCTTTCCTACCCAGCGTTCCATGTCGGAGCCGGAGGTGGAAGCCTTCGGGTCGAGCAGCAGGGCGGTTCCGGTACGGGTGAATCCGGTTTCGGAGACGTCGCCGCCCCAAGTGGTGGTATAGCCGTTCTCAAGGGCATAGTAAAGCGCCTCCATGAGTTCGTCGATCGGGACGTTGTAGGCCTGGTCGGCACGCCAGTTATCCGTCACCTCGACGGCGAACGGCTCGTAGAACGGATGGTGGGTGAAGGAGGTCAGGCTGACGTAATTGTCGGCGTCGAGCTTGAAGGAATCACGATAGGAGATCGGGGTGTATTTCTTGCCGTTCACGGTGAACTCTTCCGGATAGGCGCCGAAATAGGCGTCCATGATGCCCTGGAAACCTTTCTTCCAAGCGGTGCTGAGGGTTCCGTTCGGATTCTTGACAATGGCGTCGACATAGGCCTTGGCGACCGCGTCCACTTCGGCGTGGACCGGCAGTTCGGTGCCATAGTTGGTGCCCGGCATCGCGCTCTGCGGAACGAGACCGTAGTCCTTCATGACATGGTTGATGGCGTCTTCGCTCCAGGAACCGGCGCTGAAGCCCATGCGGCCGTCAACGCGGATGTACTTGTCCGCGCGTTCCACATAGGAATGGCTGACGACGAACATCTCGGAGAAGTCCGGGTAGTCGGCTTCCTTGAGGTTGTTGATACGGATGGCTTCAGACTCCAGGAAGGAAAGGGCGGAGAAGCACCAGCAGGTACCGGAACGGTTCTGGTTCTTGATCGAGGTGATCGGATTCTCCTTGACGACGGTGAACGTCAAGTCGTCCGCCTTTTGGGCGAAGGCAGCCACCGGCATGAGCACGACCGCTGCGAGGATGGATTTCGTAAAACGCATATTTATCAGGTTTTATTTGAGTCGTTATGCAACAAATATAAAGATATTTCCTAAATTCGCCAACGCAAAACCCCTAAAAGATGGTCATTCTGTATATTCATGGTATGGGCGGAGGCGGTGACAGCCGGATTCCGGCCATCCTGCGCTCGGCCATCCCGTCCCGATCCGGGCTGGAAGTGGTTGTGCGTACCTATGATTTCGATCCGGAAACCGGAGCCGCCCAGATTGCCGGGTGGGTCCGGGAACTCCGGCCCGCCCTGGTGATCGGGGAATCGCTCGGCTCCCTGCAGGCCCTCCGGATCCGGAGGATTCCGCATCTGCTCGTCTCCCCGTCACTGAATGCACCCCTGTATCTGGGCTATCTTGCCTTCCTTTCCCTGATTCCCGGAGTGACCGTCCTGCTGGACCGGATCTACCGGCCGAAGGAGGGGGACCGCCAGAAGCTGCATTTCCGGTTCCGGACCCTGCGCAAATACCGGGAGCACCGCCGGCTCGCCCTTGCGGGAAGTCCGCGTAATGGCGGCGAAGACCTCTTCTTCGCCTTTTTCGGGCGATACGACCACTATCGCCGCAGCGGTGTCGTCAGTGTCCGGACCTGGCGCAAATACTATGGCGAGACGTACCGGATTTATGACGGAACGCACTTCATGGAGGAGGAATTCGTGCTCGGAATGCTTATTCCGGCGATTTTCGACACATTGAAAATCAAACTTTAACGTTTTATAATTCGGAATTGTGTTCCGGGTGCACTATCTTTGCGCCCGGACTTACAATTCTCCCGTTTTATGGCAACCTTCCGTCAAATGGCCCTTCAGGAGGCCGTCAACCATTCCCCCGCACGTTATTTCTCCGATCCCCGTCCCGCTTCCGCCTATTTCGGGCAGAATGTCTTCGACCTGGACAAGATGCAGCGCTATCTCTCGCGCGCGGCCTATGACGCCGTCGTCGCGGCGATGAATACCCGGAAAAAGATTGACCGGAGTGTGGCCAACGAGATCGCCACGGCCATGAAAACCTGGGCCATGGAAAATGGTGCGACGCATTACACCCATCTTTTCCAACCGCTTACGGGGGCCACGGCGGAGAAGCACGAGGCTTTTGTCACGGTGAAAGAGGGGAGGGCCTTCGAACGGTTCAGCGGCGATGCCCTCGTCCAGCAGGAGCCGGATGCCTCCAGTTTCCCCAACGGCGGCTTGCGCAATACCTTCGAAGCCCGCGGCTATTCCGCCTGGGACCCGACCTCCCCGGTCTTTATCCTGGACGGGACCCTGTGCATCCCTTCGGTTTTCGTATCCTATACCGGCGAAGCCCTGGACATGAAGGTTCCGCTGCTGCGCTCCCTGCAGGCCCTGGATGAGGCGGCGACCGATGTGGCCAAACTCTTTGACGGCCATGTCCGCAGCGTTTCCGCCAACATCGGCCTGGAGCAGGAATACTTCCTGACGGATGAATCCCTTTTCAACGCCCGGATCGACCTGAAACTGTGCGACCGGACCGTGATCGGTCACAATTCCGCCAAGGACCAGCAGTTGTCCGACCATTATTTCGGTGCCATCCCGTCCCGCGTCGCTTCTTTCATGAAGGATTTCGAGACGGAGGCTTACAAGCTGGGAATCCAGCTGGCGACCCGTCACAACGAAGTGGCTCCCAATCAGTTCGAATGCGCTCCCGTCTTCTGCGAGGCGACCCGTGCCATCGACCAGAACATGCTTCTGATGATTATCATGAACAAGGTGGCGGAAAAGCACCATCTGAAGGTCATCTTCCATGAAAAGCCCTTCGACGGGATCAACGGCAGCGGCAAGCATTGCAACTGGTCCCTGCAGACGGACACGGGCGTAAACCTGCTTTCTCCCGGAAAGACGCCGACCAAGAACCTGCAGTTCCTGGCCTTCTATGCGGCGGTCGCCAAGGCGGTTTACGACCATAATTACCTGTTGATGAGCTCCGTGTGTTCCCTGAGCAATTCCTGGAGACTGGGCGGACATGAGGCCCCGCCGGCCGTGATGTCCATCTTCTCCGGCTCGACCCTGTCGAAAGTATTCGAGAGCATCCTGCATCCGGAATCGGCCCAGGAGGAGGGAGGGGCCCTCGATCCGATCTCCATGGTCAGTGCCATTCCGGAAATCATGCCCGACAATACCGACCGCAACCGTACTTCTCCTTTCGCCTTTACCGGAAACCGGTTCGAATTCCGTGCCCTGGGCGCGTCGATGAATGCCGCGGCTTCCGTCTTCGTCCTGAATTCGGTCGTGGCGGATAGCCTGAAACAGTTCCGCTCCGAGGTCCATAAGCTGGAAGCCGCGGGACAGGAACGCCGTACCGCCATCATGGCCGTCATCCGCTCTTTCCTTACGCAGGCCCGCCCGGTCATGTTCGAGGGGAACGGGTACAGCAAGGAGTGGGCGGAGGAATCGGCCCGTCGCGGGCTCCGCAGCGTCACGGATGTGACGGAGGCTTTCAAGGCCTGCCTGGAACCTTCGGCGGTGGCGATGTTCGAAGCGACCCGCGTCCTGTCGAAATCCGAGATCGAAGCCCGTTATGAAGTGTCGAATGAACTGTTCGTCAAGAAGCTGCAGATCGAGGCCCGGGTGATCGGCGATATCTGCCTGAACCATGTCATTCCTGCGGCGGTGAGTTACCAGAACATCCTGGTCAAGAGCATCCAGGGGACCAAGGATACCTTCGGGGATGAGTACCGGACGCTCTGCAAGGCGGATATGGAGACCTTCCGGAAAATCTCCGGTTTCGTCAATGCCCTGTCCGAGGATGTCGAAGCGCTCGTGGAAGCCCGGAAGAAGGCGAACCGCGTGACGGACATGACGCAGCGGGCCCGTCTGTATGGCTCGGAGGTCCGTGCCTGCATGGAACGGGTCCGTGACAGCGCCGACCACCTGGAGATGCTGGTTGACGACGAATTGTGGCCGCTTCCGAAATACCGCGAATTACTCTTCTTCTAGGAATTGCTGCAAATCCCTGCAAAAGTATTATCTTTGCATATTGCAAGATTCCTTTATGAAGAAGTATTCCTATATCGTATTGGCTGTCCTGATCCTGGCCTGCGCTTCCTGTCGCGAGCGGGTGACGGGCGGCCGTCCGGTTATCCCTTACGTGGCCGGGCTGCTGTCTGATACGACCTCCTATGACTACGGGATCCTGTCCATGTTCAACCCTGCGAACAAGGCCGGATCGATTGCCGTGATCGGAGAGCCGGAGGACGCGCTTTTCCTGACCGAGCAGTTGTTGACTTCCGACCGGTATGACAACATCGACGGAGCCCTCCGCCCGGACGGCCTGCCGGATTTCGCCGGTGAAATCTTCGCGCCCGTCCTGGATGTCGCCAACGCTCCCTACGGTGGGTACTTCACGCATGGGAACGAGGATTACCTGTCGGAAATCACCGTCCGTAATTTCCTGGCGGTGCTGGATACGGCCTGTTTCCTGAGTTCCTACGACACGGACCGCCTGGTGCACAAGGCTCCGGCGAAGATGGTCGTACTTGCCTCCTCCTATTCTACGGCATACGGCTATTTCAATATCGATACGCTCTGCCATGTCGCCGGACGGGATGTCCCGGTGATCCCCCTGACGAGGGCCATGCTGGATGCGGCCTGGAACCGGTATGGGAACGGCATCAATGTCGGGATCTGGACCACGGGCGATGTCCTCGGGGCCGGGATCTGGTCGGCGGCCTTCCCTTATGCGGCTCGCCGTCACGGAGATGCGAAGGCGACGTACAGCGTCTTCTGCCCGGATTCTTCCGCAACGGTCCTGGACCGCTTCATGAACTACATGCAGATGTATGCGGCGGCCGGCAATACGGCCAAGATCTCCGCCCTGGTCCTGGATGATCCGGCGGTACCGCTGGATTCCCTGCGGGCGGCCGTTTCTTCCGTGATGAAAGTGGACCGTGACAGTTATATCACCTGGCGCAACCTGCTTGCGGATGATTTCGAGATCATCGATGCCGGCAGCGCCGTCGCTTCCGCATGCTACGCTTATCTGCGGGAAAACAACCGGTTTACGCACAAGGTCGCCTATCCCGATGTCAAGGTTTATGCAACGGCTCCCGTCAACGGCCTGCCTGAAACCGCCTATGGCCCGGACGGCTGGCTGACGGAGGAGTTCCGGTACAACCGGGCATCCAATGTCGGAGACCCGACCTACTCCCTGGTCGAATTGAAGGACAAGTATCTCACGGAGGAATTGCGCGACCGGATGATCGTCAGGACTCCCAAGCTGTTTTCCCTGTATGTTCAATAAGACGATCGACGCCACGGACCTGGAGAAGATGCCCCTGGCCGCCTTCGAAGGGGAAATCCAAGTCATTGACAAGCCGGGCAAAGAGTTTGACCACGCCGTAAGGTACTTGAAAACCAAGCGGATCCTTGGTTTCGACACGGAGTCCCGCCCTTGTTTCAGCCCCGACCAGCCGCATTACGGGGTATCCTTGCTGCAGCTGTCCGGTTCCGAGAAGGCGTTCCTGTTCCGCATCAAGACATTGGGCATGCAGCGCCAGTTGTGCAGCATCCTGGCCAATCCCGCCATCGCCAAGGTCGGAGCCGCGGTGACGGATGATATCCGCGGGCTTCAGAAATATGCCAAATTCAAGGCGGCCGGTTTCGTGGACCTGCAGAAGATCGTCTGGGAATACGGTATCAAGGACAAGAGCGTCAAGAAGATGGCAGCCATCATCCTCGGCGTCCGGATCTCGAAGACGCAGCAGCTGTCCAACTGGGAAGCCGAGCATCTCTCGGAGTCGCAGCAGAAATATGCCGCTACGGATGCCTGGGTTTGCCGTGAGATGTACAAGAAGTTGCTGGCCAGCGAGAAACATCCGCTGACGCCAGAAGAAATGCAACCCCAACAACCGGTCAAACAGTAATCGATATGGTCAAGGTTATCTTAAAGAAGGGGCGGGAGGAATCGCTCCGCCGTTTCCATCCCTGGGTCTTTTCGGGCGCCATCGCCCAGGTCGTCGGTTCGCCCGCGGAAGGGGATATCGTCGGGGTCTACGCCGCTGACGGCTCCTATCTCGCCGCCGGCCATTACCAGATCGGTTCGATTGCCGTCCGGATCCTGAGCTTCGATGCCGACGTCCTTTCACCGGATTTCTGGAAAGAAATGATCGGCAGGGCCTATCAGGTCCGCCGGGCCGCAGGATTGGCGGATAGCCCCCGGACGAATTGCTACCGTCTGGTACATGGGGAGGGAGACAACCTGCCCGGTCTGATCATCGACTATTATGACGGCGTCTGTGTGATGCAGGCCCATTCCGTAGGCATGTTCCGCTCCAAGAAACAGATCTGCGAGGCCTTGCAGGCCGTCTACGGGGACCAGCTGAAAGCCGTTTATGACAAGAGTTCCGGTACGGCGCCCTTCAAGGCCGGACTGGAACTGGTCGACGGGTATCTCTACCGCCGTCCCGATTTCACGGACGACCAGCAGCTGGTGCTGGAGAACGGACACCGTTTCCTGGTGAATTGGACGGAAGGCCAGAAGACCGGCTTTTTCCTGGACCAGCGGGAAAACCGCGCCCTGGTCGGAAAGATGGCGGCCGGACGCCGGGTGCTGAACCTGTTCTGCTATACGGGCGGTTTTTCCATCTATGCCTTGGGAGAAGGGGCCGTCCATGTTGACTCCGTCGACAGTTCCCGCAAGGCAATGGACATGGTCGACAAGAATGTCGCCCTGAACGGATTCGATCCGCAGTCGCACACCTCCTATTGCACGGATGCGATCGATTTCCTGAAAAATGTGCCGGATGGTGCCTATGACCTGGTGATCGTGGATCCGCCGGCTTTCGCCAAGCACCGCGGCGCCCTGCAAAACGCCTTGCGGGCTTATCAGCGCCTCAATGCTGCGGCCATCGCCAAAGTGGCTCCGGGGGGATTCATCTTTACGTTCAGCTGCTCCCAGGTTGTTGACAAAGAGGCGTTTGCCTTGGCTGTCTTCTCCGCCGCCGCCCAGACCGGACGCAGCGTGCGCATCCTCGACCGCCTCTGCCAGCCGGCAGATCATGCGGTGAACATTTACCATCCGGAAGGGAAGTACCTGAAGGGGCTCCTGCTCTATGTTGAATAAGTTTTCTGCCAAATCTCTTGCGGATTGCCGGAAAATACCTATCTTTGTTGTCCCAATGGTGCTTTGGCCGAGTGGTTAGGCACAGGTCTGCAAAACCTGCTACAGCAGTTCGATTCTGCTAGGCACCTCTTCATGAGAGCGTTCCGGATTCCGGAGCGCTTTTTTTATTGGTATTTTATGCGTATCTTTCCGGAAGAATGCATAACTATTCGAAAATGAAACACTTTCTGATTCCCGTCGTGGCCTTGATGCTGGCCGCGATGCCTGCAGCCTATGGGCAGCGCAGTAATGCCAAGCCGGAAGCGGAAAAACCGGCCGAGGCGGAGAAAACCCCCGAACTCACCGTCACGAGCGGGCTGTTCGGCGTTTCCCAAAATGAGAAAGACTGGTACTTTGACATTCCGGATGAGATCCTGGGCCGCCGCATCCTGGCCGTCACGCGCTTCGTCAGCAATACGCCCGGCGCTTCGGAGTATGGCGGCGAGGAAGTCAATGAGGTCATGATTTACTGGGAAAAGGCTTCCAACGGCAACCTGTTGCTCCGTGCCGATGCGCTTACCATCGTGGCCGATGAGGATCAGGATATCAATAAAGCCGTGAAAATCAGTTCGGAGAATCCGATCGTCGCTTCGTTCAAGCCCGAGAAGGGCGGCAATGCCGGAAGCACCCGGATCAAGGTGAACAGCCTTTTCGAAGGGGATACCCAGGTGTTCTCCTTCCCGAGCCGTTCCAAGCGTTCCTATAACCTGGGCGGAATCAAGGCCGATGCGAGCTTTATCGAGAGCATCCGCACCTATCCGATCAATACGGAAGTGACCGTTACCAAGACCTATAATTACAATGCACCGGCAGCCGGCGGTGCCGGCGGACCCGCCGTCGCGCGATCCCTGCCGGCCGGCATGGAAGCCGGGACCGTGACCTTCGTGCTCAACACCTCGATGGTCCTGCTGCCGGAGAAGCCCATGCAGCAGCGCCTGTTCGATGCCCGCGTCGGGTATTTCGCCGACGGCTACAGCAAGTTCTCCGATGAACAGCAGGGCGTCGAGTCCGTCCGTTTCATTGCCCGCTGGCGGTTGGAGGCCAAACCGGAAGACATCGAGCGGCAGAAGCGCGGGGAACTGGTCGAGCCCATCAAGCCCATCGTCTATTATATCGATCCCGCGACGCCGAAGCAGTGGCGCAAGTACCTGATTGCCGGCGTGAACGACTGGCAGGTCGCCTTCGAACAGGCCGGATGGAAGAACGCCATCCGGGCGGAAGAATGGCCGGAAGACAATCCGGACATGAGCATGGAGGATGCCCGTTTCAGCGTCATCCGTTACCTGGCCTCCCCGACGGCCAATGCCTATGGCCCGAATGTGCACGATCCCCGTTCCGGCGAGATCCTGGAAAGCCATATCGGCTGGTATCACAACGTAATGACCCTCGTGCATGACTGGTACCATATCAAGGCCGGCGCGGTCGATCCCCGTGCCCGCAAGTTCAAGTACGACGAGGAGCTGATGGGCGACCTGATCCGCTTCGTCTCCTCCCATGAAGTCGGTCATACCCTCGGCCTGCGCCACAACATGGGCTCCAGCAGCCAGACCCCGGTCGAGAAACTGCGCGACAAGGCCTGGGTCGAAGCCAACGGCCACACCGTCAGTATCATGGACTACGCCCGGTTCAACTACGTGGCCCAGCCGGAAGACAACATTACCAAGGCCGGCCTGTATCCGCGGATCAATGATTACGACAAATGGGCGATCGAGTTCGGCTACAAGCCGACCTACCTGGCCACGCCGAAGGAAGACCAGCTCTATTGGAACAAGGTGATCATCGAACGCCTGGCCGCCAATCCCCGGCTGTGGTTCGGCGGAGAGGGGAGCGACTCCGACCCGCGTGCCCAGCGCGAAGACCTGGGTGACGATTCCGTCCTGGCGAGCAATTATGGCATCATGAACCTCAAGCGCATCATCGGCCAGCTGCCGGAATGGAATGCGGAAGAGGGCGACCAGTACAAGAACGTCAGCCGCATGTACGATGCGCTGATCGGCCAGTACAACCGCTATATGGGCCACGTCGCTTCCAACATCGGCGGGCGGTATGTTACCTACAAGAGCATTGAACAGGCCGGAGGCCCCGTGTATCAGGCTGTTCCGAAACAAAAGCAGGTCGATGCACTGAATTTCTTGAATGACAATCTGTTCCAGAAACCGTCCTGGCTTGTGGATGTGCCCTATATCTTCAATCTGACGGACCGCCCGGACGTCTACCTTTATCCGCTTGTCAACAATGTCATCAGCGCCTCCGGCCTGCTGGCCGTCGCCCGGATCGCCCGTCTGGAGCAATTCGCTACGTATGACCCTTCCAACTACAAGGCGGAGGATTATCTGTCTGACCTGACCGGCATGGTCTTCTCGGAACTGGGCAAGGGAAAGGCCGTTGACAGTTACCGCCGTTATCTGCAGCGCCGTTTTGTCACGGTTGCCATCGAGGTGATCGGAAGTGCGGCGGCCGCCAATACGGATGCCCGTGCCTTGCTGCTGGGTACCCTGACGGATCTCCAGAAACGGGCGGCGAAGGCCAAGTCTTCCGATACGGCCACCCAGGCCCATTGGCAGGCGATTTCGACGCAGATCGAGACGGCTCTGAAGAAATAATCGACGGAGTGAAATAATTATGGCGGGTGTGCCTTCCTATCCGGAAGCATTCCCGCCATTTTTAGTTACAATTTATAATTAAAATGTTTAAACCACAAAAGGGGATACCCAACTGAGGTGGGTAGAAAAACGTTTTACGTCTCAAAGAAGGAAGTTGCCGAAAAATAATTTACAGTTTATAATTCTCGTAACATATTTATAATTAGCAAATTATAAAAATATGTAGAGATTATATAAAAATTTTAGTCGAAAAAAGTTTGCTGATTCTTTGAAAAGCATTACCTTTGTATCGAGTTCTTGATGGGGTTCTCCCACAGGCAGCTCATTGGTTATTAGTTTTAGTGTTATTAATTATGTGGTTAGTATGAGCCTTCACGCGTGATGCGTCAAAGCTCATGAAAGTAAAAGGCCCTTGAATCTGTTTCAAGAGCCTTTTTCTTTTGTCTTTCTCTAAAGGAACCGAAGGAGCCGGTCGTAGACCAGATGGACGGGGAGTCCCATAATCGTGTAGAAGGAACCCTCGATGTGCGTGATACCGATGTATCCGATCCATTCCTGGATACCGTAGGCACCTGCTTTGTCGAAGGGCTTATACCTTTCAATAAACCGGCTGATTTCCTCTTCCGTCAAGTCTTTGAACCAGACGTGGGCGACATCGGATACGGTTTCCATCCGGCCGGGGGTCCGCAGCGTAATGGCGGTTACCACCTGGTGGTCGCGGCCGGAGAGCAGCCGCAGCATCCGGGCGGCCTGTTCGGCACCATGGGGCTTGCCGAGGATCTCCATCCCGCAGAGGACCATGGTGTCGGATGTCAGCAGGATTTCATTCGCCTCCAGCGGGCGGTGGAAACCCAGGGATTTTCCTTCCGACATCAGGATCGGCACCTGCATATGGGGAGTATCCGGCCGGAAGTCTTCCTTGAAGTTGACATCGGTATCGATTTCGAAATCAATATCCAAACCGGCTAGAAGCTCCTTTCGTCTCGGAGAATTGCTGGCGAGGATCAGCCGTTTTCCATGCAAGTCCATGGCTTTAGAATCTCCTTTTGTACTCGGCCACGTCGAATTGCCAGTGGCTTTGCTGTTTCATGATGGTTTCCAGGGTATTGCGGACGCAGCCCTTGCCTCCCGGATAATCGGAGACCCAGTCGCAGACGCCTTTGACCTCCTGGACCGCGTCGGACGGACATACGGCACAGCCGCAGCGGACCAGGACGGGGATGTCCGGAATGTCATCGCCGATAAACAGGACCTCGTTTTCCTGCAAGCCGTGCTTCTGGCAGAAGGCCTTGAAATCCGCCACCTTGTCCCGGGATCCCAGGTAGACGTCATCGGCGGGGACCCCGCTGGTCAGGAACCGCTTGCGGATCGACTCGGAACGTCCCCCGGTGATGATCCCCACCGGGTAGCCGTTCATCTCGGCCATCCGGATGGCGAAACCATCCTTCGCATCGAAGGTCCGGTAGAGTTCTCCCTGCAGGTCGCACAGGATCCCGCCGTCGGTAAAGACGCCGTCCACGTCGAAGGTGAAGGCTTTTATCTTGCTGGTATCCATTTACCTATGATTTCGGACCGTTGTTATTGAAAGGGCCGAAATTCCCCAGGTCGAGGCCGCTTTTGTTGCCTTCCAGGTCGATGAAGCCGAACTGGTTCTCGTATTTGATGATATTGTCCTGCAGTGCATTGAGCAACCGTTTGGCATGCTCGGGTGTCATGACGATGCGGTTGCCGATCTCCGGTTTCGGAAGACCGGGCAGCATGGTCGCGAAGTCGACGATGAATTCGCTGCGGGAATGGGTGATGATGGCCAGGTTGGAATAGGTGCCTTTGGCGATTTCCGGTTTGATCTCCAGGCTGATCGGGTTCTGTTTCTTTTCTTCCATGTGTAGAGTCATCTGTTAGATGTCGCAAATTTAACAAAAATTGCTTACTTTTGTAAGTTAAAGTGAAGTTGAAAAACTATTAAGACACCTTAGATGGAACTATCCGCGAAATACGACCATTCCCTCGTCGAGGACAAGTGGTATGCCTATTGGCTCGAACACAAGTTCTTTCATTCGGAACCCGATGAAAGGCAACCTTATACGATCGTCATCCCTCCGCCGAACGTGACGGGCATCCTGCACATGGGACATGTGCTGAACAATACCCTGAACGACGTGCTGATCCGCAAGGCCCGCATGGATGGCAAGAATGCCTGCTGGGTCCCGGGTACCGACCATGCTTCCATCGCAACGGAAAGCAAGGTCGTCGCCAAGCTCAAGGCGCAGGGCATCTCCAAGGAGGACCTGACCCGTGAGGAATTCCTCCAGCATGCCTGGGCCTGGAAAGAGGAGCATGGCGGCATCATCCTGCAGCAGCTGAGGAAACTGGGTGCGTCCTGCGACTGGGACCGTACGCGGTTTACGATGGAGCCGGAACTGTCCGAGGCCGTGATCAATACCTTTGTTTATTTTTATAAAAAAGGCTGGATCTACAAGGGTGTGCGCATGGTCAACTGGGATCCTGAGGCCCTGACCGCCGTCAGCGATGACGAAGTCATCCACAAGGACACCAAGAGCCATTTCTATCATCTGCGCTATTATATTTCCGACGGGCAGGGGAATCCGACGGACAAGTATCTGGTCATCG
>JAFUUB010000078.1 GCA_017483985.1 Bacteroidales bacterium
AGGTCCTGGACCCCGTCATCTCCCCCGATGACGACCTGCTGGACATCGTCCGCCACGGGAAAGGCTACATGCAGCGTCACAATGCCCTGACAAAACTCAAATACCGCGACATGGACAGCTACCGCGCCGGCCTGCGGGCTGCGCTGGAAGACCCGTATGAGTTTACCCGGCGCAAGGCGGCCTACTGGCTCTGCCGCGTAGGACATCCGGATGATGTTCCGGCTGTCCTGGATGCCTATTTCCATGACATCAACACCAAGCGTGTCGCCTTCAATATCTGCAACAACTCCGCCTGTTTCCCGGACAGCACCTTCCTGAAAGCCTTCGATGCGGCCGACAAATCCTTCCTCCATCCCGGCATGAACGACGGGCGCCAGGCCCTGGTCTCGGCCATCGGGTTGCGGGATTATGCCGCAGAGGCCATCGCCCGCCACGGAAACGGCTCGCGCGGCCGCGCCTCCATGCTGCATATCCTGCGCAACAACCCGTACCCCCAGCTCGCACCGGACCTGGTCAAGCTGGTCATGGACGAGACGGAGCCTTTGAACATCCGCCTGGTTGTTGCCGAAGCCCTCGGCTGGTTCACCGACGCCTACAACCGCGATTGGATAGCCGGTCAATTACAAGATTACAAGGCCAACGATCCCGCCCTTCAGGATGAAATCACCCGTACCGTAGGGCGCCTTAACGTTTATCTGCGATGAAGAAAATCCTGCTCCTGATCATACTGTCCGCCGTTTGCCTGACGGGCCGGGCCCGCAATGTATTCGGCATTTTTATCGATGCGCACAGCTTTGAAGCCTGCCGCACGGAGGTTGAGGCCTATCGCGACGTCCTCCGGGAAGAAGGGCTCGACGCCCGCATCCTGGCTGCCGACTGGCAGACCCCCGAACAAGTCCGCGACGAAATCCGCCGCCTGGCCGCAGACAAGAAAAACCTGCTGGAAGGCGTCGTCTTCATCGGGAACATCCCCATTGCCATGGTCCGGGAGGCGCAATGGCTGACCACCGCCTTCAAGATGAACGAGCAGCGGTTCCCGATTTTCGAGTCCAGCGTGGCCTCGGACCGGTTCTATGACGATTTCGACCTGGACTTCGAACTCATCAGCCGGGACAGCGAACACCCGGGTGTCTCGTATTACCGGCTCACCGAAAAAGGCTCGGTTTTCATTGATTCCGACATCTATTCCGGCCGGATCAAGGTGCCCCAGTGCATGGTGGATGCCGGCATGGATTCCGACGAACTGCTGCGCGGTTACCTGCGCAAAGCGGTCCGGGCCCACCGGGAAGCTGATCCGCTGGACCATTTCACCTTCTTTTTCGGAAGCGGCTACAACAGCGAAGATATGAATATCTGGCTGCAGCGGCCCCTCCAGTACCGGGAATACTTCCCCGAAGCCTTCCACAAGGCCTCCGGTAACCGGTTCCTGAACTTCCATCAGGAGAAGGAAATGAAGTGGAACCTGTTTACGGAACTGCAGCGCGAAGAAACCGATTTCTTCCAGTTTACCGAACACGGCGCTCCGGAAACCCAATACATCAGCCCCACCGGAGAAGGACGGACCTTCCAGGAGAATCTCTCCTTGCTCAAACGCGTAACGGCCCGTCAGTACCGGCGCTGGAAGGGAACGGCAGAGGAAGAAGCCTTCCTGCATGCCGCCCTGGATTCCGTTTTCCACCTTCCGCGCTCCATTGTCAGCGATTCCCTCCTGGCCGTGTACCGCGTGCAGGATTCCATCGCCAACCGCAATGCCAACATTGACCAATCCGATTTGTTCACGGTCCGCAGCAACCCGCGCGTCATCATGCTGAACGCCTGCTTCAACGGCTCCTTCCACAATCCGGAAGGCTATGTGGCCGGCGTACACATTTTCGGTCCCGGCCGATGTGTGGCCGTCCAGGGCAACACCGTCAATGTGCTGCAGGACAAGTGGGAAGACCGCCTGCTCGGCTACCTGGCCCAAGGCGTGCGCATCGGTCTGTGGCAGCGCGAATTCCCCTTGCTGGAAAGCCACATCATCGGCGATCCCACGTTCCGCTTCCGTCCCGCCGACAAGGCGGCGCGCAAGCACGCGGCCGTCCTGACAGACGACCTGCTGCGCCGGCGGAACAAGGCCGCCGTATGGCAGAAATACCTCCGGTCGGACGATCCCAATGACCGTGCGGCCGGCATCCTGCATCTGAAAGATTCCCGCCAGGCGCTTCGCCTGCTTCGGGAAGATCCTTCCCGGATTGTCCGCATCAGCGCCTTCGAGGTCCTGCGGGACGCTGCCGACGAGCGGGCGGAAGAGGCCAT
>JAFUUB010000079.1 GCA_017483985.1 Bacteroidales bacterium
CCGGCATGAAGCAACTCGTAGGCTCATTATGCAAAAGGCACGCCGTCGCGGCACATGCCGCTCCGACCGCTTGTAAACGAACGGTTTCAGGTTCTCTTTCACTCCCCTGCTCGGGGTGCTTCCCACCTTTCCCTCACGGTACTGGTCCACTATCGGTCTTCCGGAAGTATTTAGCCTTGCGGGATGGTCCCCGCAGATTCAGACAGGATTCCACGTGTCCCGCCCTACTCAGGTGGCTCTCTCGTCTCATATCCTTGCCTGTACGGGGGTATCACCCTCTGTGCCGCACCTTTCCGGGTGCTTCCAGTTCGGATATTTCGACTTGGTGAGAACTCCTACAACCCCGATCCGTCCGTAAACGCATCGGTTTGGGCTACGTCCCTTTCGATCGCCACTACTCAGGACATCGACTTTTCTTTCTCTTCCTCCGGGTACTAAGATGTTTCAGTTCCCCGGGTTCGCCCCAACTATCGTTGGTGACCGGTCTTCAACCGGCCGGGTTGCCCCATTCGGAAATGCGCGGATCAATTCCTGTTTGCAGATCCCCGCGCCTTATCGCAGCTTACCACGTCCTTCCTCGCCTCCAGAAGCCTAGGCATCCTCCGTTCGCTCTTGTAACCTTTCTCTTCGTGAATCTCGTCCAGCTCTCCTCCGACTTCCCAGTCAGAGGCGCCGACTCGTTTCTATCTCGTTTGCCTATGAAATTGCAGTAACCTTCGCAACTCGAAAAAACTCGAATTTACTCTAGATTTTCTGCTGATCTATATGATCTTCTTTTCTTTTTACCTCTATTGTTCTCTCTCAGTATTGTCAAAGATCTTAATCCGTTTGACCGTTTCGTGATGTTTTTGGCATCGTTGTTTCTCAAACGGGCTGCAAAGATACGGACTTTTTCTTTACCTGCAAATCTTTTTCGAAAAAATTTTCAAAAAATTGGATTTAAACGTTTCTATGGCGCAATTTCAGTCTTTATTATATATATTTGTATAGAGCAAAACACCCCATTTGACATGGAAGACAAGAAAAACCTGCAACTTCCCGAGAACGCCCAGCGCGAACTCAAACCCGGCGAGCGGTACGAACCGCTCCTGAGTCCCCAGAAGAATTTCGCCGAAGTGACCCCCTACTCCGTGGCCATCGGCATCGTCATGGTCATCATCTTTTCCGCCGCGGCGGCCTACCTCGGTCTCAAGGTCGGCCAGGTCTTCGAAGCGGCCATCCCGATCGCCATCATCGCGGTCGGCCTGACCAGCGCCCTGAAAAAGAAAGACGGCCTCAGCCAGAATGTCATCATCCAGTCCATCGGCGGCTGCTCCGGCGCCGTGGTGGCTGGGGCGATCTTCACCCTGCCGGCCATCTACATCCTCGGGGTCGAAGTCAACTTCTGGCAGATGTTCCTTTCGTCGCTGCTCGGCGGCGTGCTCGGCATCCTCTTCCTGATCCCGTTCCGCAAATACTTCGTCAGTGAGATGCATGGGAAATATCCTTTCCCGGAAGCCACCGCTACCACCCAGGTCCTGATCAGCGGCGAAGGCGGCGGATCGGAGGCCAAGACCCTCGTGGCGGCCGGCCTGATCGGCGGTCTGTATGATTTCATCGTCGCCACGTTCGGCACCTGGAGCGAAGTCATCACCACGACCGTCACCGGTTTCGGCCAGGCTATCGCCAACAAGGCCAAGGTCATGTTCGGGGTCAATACCGGCGCGGCAGTCCTCGGCCTGGGTTATATCATCGGCCTGAAATATGCCTTCATCATCTGCTGCGGCAGCCTCCTGGTCTGGCTGGTCATCATCCCGCTGATGAACCTGATCTGGGGCGGCAGCGTCATCGACCTGATGCACACCGGGGTCGCGCAGACCATCGGCGAGATGGGTCCGGAACAGATTTTCAAGGACTATGCCCGCCACATCGGCATCGGCGGCATCGCGACCGCCGGCATCATCGGCATCGTCAAGTCCTTCGGCGTCATCAAATCCGCCGCCGGTCTGGCCGTCAATGAATTCAAGAAAAAACCCGGCGCCAGCCAGAAAAAACCCCTCCGCACGGAAGAAGACCTCAGCATGAAGACCATCGTCTTCGGCGTGGTCATCGCCCTGCTGGCCATCTTCGCCTTCTTCGCCTTCGGCGGGGTCGTCAACAACATCGGACAGGCCCTGATCGGACTGGTCATCGTGGCCATCATCTCCTTCCTCTTCACCACCGTAGCCGCCAATGCCATCGCCATCGTCGGTTCCAACCCGGTCAGCGGCATGACCCTGATGACCCTGATCATCGCTTCGCTCATCCTCGTGGCCGTCGGCCTGAAGGGCAATACCGGCATGGCCGCCGCCCTGGTCATCGGCGGCGTCGTCTGCACGGCCCTCTCCGTAGCCGGCTCCTTCATCACCGACCTGAAGATCGGTTACTGGATCGGTTCGACCCCGAAGAAGCAGGAAGGCTGGAAATTCCTTGGCGTGGCCGTCTCGGCCGTCACCGTCTGCGGCGTCATGCTCATCCTCAACAAGACGTATGGCTTTACCGGCGACCAGGCGCTCGTCGCACCCCAGGCCAATGCCATGGCGGCCGTCATCCAGCCGATGATGAACGGTGGCGGCGCCCCGTGGCTCCTGTACGGCATCGGTGCGGTCATCGCCCTGGTCCTGAACTTCTGCAAGGTCCCCGCCCTGCCGTTCGCCCTGGGTATGTTCATCCCGATCCAGCTGAACCTCCCGCTACTGATCGGCGGTGCCATCTCCTGGTATGTCGGCAGCCGCAGCAAGGACAAGGCCGTCAACGAAGCCCGCGTGAACAAGGGAACCCTGATCGCCTCCGGTTTCATCGCCGGCGGTGCCTTGATGGGCGTGGTCAGCGCGATCCTCAAATTCGCCAACGTCGACCTGTTCATGACCGGCTGGAACGCCAAATGGGGCGAGGCCATCTCGATCATCCCGTATATCTGCCTGATCGCTTACATGATCAAGGCTTCCATGAAACTAGAAAAGAAATAACGATATGGAAAAGATTTTGGACCGCTTCCTGCGGTACGTGGCTGTCGACACGCAGTCCAACGAAGAATCCCCGTCCCAACCGTCCGAGGCCAAGGAACTGGACCTGCTCCGGATGCTCCGGGACGAATTGGTGGCCCTCGGGGTGGAAGCCACCCTGGATGAATATGGCTATGTCATGGCCACCATCTCGTCCAACATCGACAGGAAAGTGCCGGCCGTGGGCTTCATCGCCCATGTCGACACCGCCCCGGATGCTTCCGGGAAGGACGTCAAGCCCCAGATCATCGAAAAGTATGACGGCGGCTGCATCGACCTGAAGGGCGTGCCCGGCCTGCAGCTGAATCCGGAAGAATTCCCGGAAATGCTCCACTACGTGGGCCAGACCCTGATTACTACCGACGGCACCACCCTGCTCGGGGCCGACGACAAGGCCGGCGTCGCCGAAATCATGAACGCCGTCCAGTATATCGTGGAGCATCCCGAATTCAAGCACGGCGAGATCAAGGTCGGCTTCACCCCGGATGAGGAGATCGGCCGCGGCGTCGTCAAGTTCGACGTCAAGCGGTTCGGGGCGGATTATGCCTATACCATGGACGGCGGCGAGATCGGCGAACTGGAATTCGAGAATTTCAACGCCGCTTCGGCCAAGATCCATGTCCAGGGACGCAACGTCCACCCGGGCAGCGCCAAGAACAAGATGAAGAACGCCATCCTGATCGGCCAGGAATTCCAGTCCCTGCTTCCGGTGGCCCAGCGCCCGGAATATACGGAGGGCTATGAAGGATTCTGCCACCTGATCTCCTTCAAGGGGACCGTCGAGGAGGCGGACTTCGCCTACATCATCCGCGACCACGACCGCGCCAAATTCGAGCAGAAGAAGGCCTTCATCCACCAGTGCGCCGCCTTCATCAACGCCAAGTACGGCGAAGGCACCCTGACCGCCGAGGTGAAAGACCAATATTATAACATGCGCGAGCAGGTCGAGCCGCACTACCACATCGTCGAGAAGGCGGTCAAGGCCATGGAGATGGCCGGCATCAAGCCGAAGATCCAGCCCATCCGCGGCGGCACCGACGGCGCGAACCTGAGTTTCAAGGGCCTCCCCTGCCCGAACATCTTCGCCGGCGGCCTGAATTTCCACGGCAAGATGGAGTTCGTTCCGCTCCAGAGCATCGAAAAGGCATCCGAGGTCATCCTGAACCTCATCACCCTTTTCGCGGAATAACGGTTCCGCCAGAACGCAAAACGCCCCGGCTCGCAGGAGTCGGGGCGTTGTATATACAGGAATGTCTGTGCTTAGAAAGCGATGGCGACACCCAGGTGAAGGTTGTTGCGGTGAAGCTTAACTTCGTCAACCATATTCAGAAGACCCCAGTCATAACCGAGACGGATGTCATAGCGGCCCATATAGCGGAAACCGAGTTCGAGGCCGAGCGGAATATCGAAACGCTTCAAGCCATCCTCGCCGAACGGATCATCATCACCACCCAGACCGATGGAAAGGCCGGGACCGGCTGTACCGAAGAGGGTCATGTCAGGAGCCATTTCAACGCCGTAGGTCAGATGCAGCGGAACGCGCAGGAAATAAAGGCTTGAATTGAAATCATCCTCGCCATACTTCATGTAGTCAAACAAAACACCCGGTTCAAAGCCGACCGTCGCGGTAAACGGCATCTGATACAGGATACCGGCATAGAAGCCATTTCCGTTCCAACTTGCACTGAAGCCTGAATCGCTAGCTTTCAAATCGCCGTTCTGATAAGCGGCGGTGATACGCAACTGGGCAGACATGCTCAGGGAAACAAGCAGCGCAGCTGCAGCAATCAAAAATTTTTTCATCTTGCTTTATTTAGTTAAGGGTTAAAATCGTGTCCGGATTCCATTTTGCAACGAAATCCGGACACAAAGATAATAAAAATTCAGAAAATACAAACTTTACTTGATGACTCCCAATTCCTTGCCGACTTTAATGAATGCGGCGATCGCCTTGTCGAGGTGTTCCTTCTTGTGGGCGGAGGAGAGCTGGACGCGGATGCGGGCCTGGCCCTTCGGAACGACCGGATAATAGAAGCCGGTCACGAAGATGCCTTCCTCGGCCATCTTGGCGGCGAATTTCTGGCTGAGCGGGGCGTCGTACAGCATCACGGCGCAGATGGCGCTCTGGGTCGGCTTGATGTCGAAGCCGTCGGCGATCATCTTGTCGCGGAAGTAGGCGACGTTCTCCTGCTGGCGGTCATGCAGTTCGTTGCTCTCGGCGAGGATCTTGAACATTTCGATGGCTGCGGCGGCGATCATC
>JAFUUB010000002.1 GCA_017483985.1 Bacteroidales bacterium
GCGGTCCACTCACGAGATGGGTGTATTAACGTATTATTTTTTAAAACAGATTAACAATGGCTGTGAAAATTCGTCTTCAGCGCCACGGTAAGAAGAATTTCGCATTCTTCCACATTGTAGTGGCTGACTCTCGCGCCCCGCGCGATGGTCGTTACATCGAGCAGATCGGCTCCTATAACCCGAACACCAACCCCGCCACCATCGTGCTCAACAGCGAGCGCGCCCTGGCATGGCTCAAGGTCGGTGCCCAGCCGACCCTCACCGCCCGCCGCATCCTCTCCTATGAGGGTGTCCTCCTTCGCCATCACCTCGACGGTGGTATCGCCAAGGGTGCCCTGACCCAGGAGCAGGCCGACCGCAAGTTCGCCGACTGGAAAGAGCATAAGGACGCGAAGGTCGCTGCCAAGGTGCAGGGTCTGAGCCGCGCCGCTGCCGAGAAGGCAAGAGAGGCCGTTGCCGCCGAGGCAAAGGTCAACGAGGCCCGCGCAGAAGCGCTCGCCAAGAAGAAAGCCGAAGCTGAGGAAGCTGCACGCAAGGCCGCCGAAGAGGCTGCCGCCGCTGCCGCCGCCGAGGTTGAAGCCGCACCTGAGGCCTAATTCGATGGCCGAGGCAGGACGCTTGCTGCAGATTGCCCAGGTATTGAAATCGAACGGTACCGAGGGGGAACTCGTATGGGGTTTCCGCGATTTCGGACCGGAAGACATCAACCCAGAGGAACCGGTGTTCATCGAATTCGATGGACTGCCGGTTCCCTTTTTCATTTCCGCAATCAAGCCGCGGGGCACGTCCAAGGCCCTCGTGCGGCTGGAAGACGTCGACGGCTTCGAGGCGGCGGAGGAACTGGTCGGAAAGGCCGTCCTGGCCGAAGCCGACAGCCTGGAGGATTATGAGGAAGAAGAGGACCTGACCGGCTGGACCCTGCTGCATGCAGACGGGCGCAAGGCCGGCACTGTCACGGACTACGAGGATATTCCCGGCAATCCGTGCATCTATGTGGATACGGAAAACGGACAGGAAGTCCTGGTTCCGTTACACGAAGACCTCATCCTGTCCGTCGATCCGGAGCGCCGGGAACTCACGATGGACCTTCCCGACGGCCTGATTCCGTAAATCTTATTCTACCTTTTCAGCTGCGACATAAGGCGCATCGCTCGGAAGTCCGGCGGTGCCGTTCTTCACGTCCTCATAGAAGGCGCCGATCGTCGTCTGCATGTACGGAATCAGCCAAATATAACCAATGCCCACGGTTAAAATGCCCAGAAGGAGCCAGCCGATGAAACTCAGGCAAAGCCAGAAATAGTCAAACTTGTGGCCTTTCATCATCTGGCGGGTCTTTTTCATGGCCTCGATGGCGGAGAGTTCCGGATTGTCCTTCAGGACATACGGGAGTATCGCATAGCACAACGCAAGGATGATACCCGGAATCAGGAAGAAGAGGCAGCCCAACATGACCACCATTCCCATCAGGAACATCGCCAGGACATTCCGGCCGTACCGCGGACGGAAAGCTTCCCTGAACATATTTTCGGTCACTTTGTCATCCCCATGGCGGTACAGCAGCAGGAAAGAATAGTAGAATCCGATTTCAATCGGAATCAGCAAAAAGAGGCTGGCCAGGGAACCGAAACACATCAACGGCCAGAGGCCACTGAAGGCAGCCATCGGATTGCCGGGATTCTCCAGCATGGCCTGGGTGTCCGGCTGGGCGAAAGAAGTGGCTCCCGAAATCGCCAGGGAGATCAGGAGAAAGAGGATCGATGCAATGACAGCCGGTGTCCAATGCCCTTTCAGCGCGGCGAGGGCCGCATTCTTGTATTCTTGATTCTTGATCATGGGGAAAGAATATTAATAATCGATTTCGATGTTGGCGACCAGGTCATCGATGCACGCCTGCAGCGGGACGTCGGTCCGGTTGGAAGTGATCGAGAAATCCAGGTACTGGAAAGCGCCGAACTCCTTCGTTTCGACAGCGGTCCATTCCTTGATCAGCTGCAGTTCACTGCCGGTATAATCGGCCAGCATCACCTCCTGGGACTTGCCGGTCGGCGTCGTTCCCATATAACCGGTGACCGTCAGTTTCAGCCAGTCGCCGGGAGCAAAGGCCGGGATCCCGTCCAGGCCATAAGCGGCCAGGGTGGCGACCCGGTTGGTATTGTTGACGTAAAAGCCGTTCAGGACGCAGGTCCCGATACTCTGATAATCAAACGTGACGACATGCCGGGACGGGGCGCCGGGCGTATCCTGGTACACCACGAAGGTCTGGTTCTTGTAATCGAATTTTTCCACGGTAGCCAGGTCTTTGGCTAAGTGTCCGCTCTCCAGCGTCGGATCGTGACGCGCGGAAATGACGAAGCCGTTCTGTGTGGGCGAAACGGTCGAAGCCGGATTATAGCCGCTGAACGTCACGCCCTCTGCACCATAGAAACGGTCTGTCATGTATACGCTGTCCGTCCAGACGGTGGGAAGGTCGGTAAATTCAAAAGAACAGATTCCGAAATAGGACTGATGGGTCCCTTGCTCCTTTGAGCTGCAAGAACATACCAAGGCGCCTGCTACGAGCACCATCGGCAGAAGGAAATTCAGTTTCATGGTATTGTTCATTTAAATACATTTACAAATATAGAAGGTTTTCTCATAGGTTCGTTTCCACCGTACCGACAAATTCCGCCGGGCCGGTCAGGAAAACATCCCGGAAACCACCGTTTTCCGGCCGGAAGGCTACGCTCAGGTCTCCTCCCCGGGCACGGACGGGAACCTCCCGCAGGGACAGGCCGTGACGGACGGAAGCGGCCAGTGCGGCCGCAACGATGCCTGTTCCGCAGGCAAGCGTCTCGTCCTCAACGCCTTTTTCGTAGGTACGGATCCACAGTTGCCGGCCATCCCAGCGGACGAAGCTGACGTTCGTCCCGACCGGGGCGAAACGGTCGTCGTAACGGATGGGCGGAGCCACCTGCCGCAGGTCTACGGCCAAGGGATCCTCCACGAAGCGGATGAAATGCCGGGTCCCGGTATCCAGGAAGAATTCCTCCGGACCCAGCCGCTGCACAAGGGTGACATCCTTCATCGCCAGCCGGACGGTCTTGGGATTCCCTTCCTGCAGGATCTGTGCTTCATGGGGGCCGTCAGCGGCCTCGAACCGGAAGGCCGTGATTCCCAGGTCTGCCGCAAAAGCAACGATACACCGTCCGCCATTGCCGCACATCATGCCGCCGGATCCGTCCGGATTATAGTACTCCATCGTAAAGTCAAAGCCTTCCCGGCCCGGACCGAGCAGCATCACGCCATCTGCTCCGAAACCGAAATGGCGGTCGCACAGACGGCGGACCCGGCCGGCATCCAGGTGGATGCTGCCGTCCCGGTTATCGGCCAGCAGGAAATCGTTCCCGGCGCCATGGTACTTATAAAACTTCATGCAACAAATTGGCTAACAATTGGATCCCCTCCCGGATCCGGTCGTGGGTCATGAACGAGAAATTCAGCCGCATGGTATTGCGGCCCCCTTTCGTATGGAAGAAGGAACCGGCCACATAAGCGACGCCGGCATCCAGGGCCTTGTCATAAAAAGCCACGCTGTCAAAACCTTCCGGCAGGGTCAGGAAGAGGAAGAGCCCGCCTTCGGGACGGGTCCAGCTGATCCCTTCCGGCATGGTCTCGGACAGCATCTGCAGCAGCAGGTCCCGCTTGGAGCGGTAGAGGTCCTTGCTCCGGGCCAGGTTGGCATCCAGCCGCCCGCTGCCCATGAATTCCGCCGCCAGGTACTGGTCGAAGATCGGCGGACAGAGGTCCAGGCTCTGCTTGCAGACATAGATCTGGTCGAGCAGCTCCGGAGCACCGAAGATCCATCCCAGCCGGAAACCCGGGGCGAAGATCTTGGAGAAGGAGCCCAGGTGCAGGACCCGTTCCGGTGCGAGGGAATACATCGTCGGCACCGGTTCTCCTTCGTAGCGGAGCTCCCGGTACGGGCAATCCTCCACCACCAGGAAATCATACGTTTCCGCCAGTTCCAGCAGCATCTTCCGCTCGGGCAGGGTCAGGGTCTCGCCGGAGGGGTTCTGGAAATCCGGGATCATGTACAGGAACTTGATCCGCTTCCCGGCCTTCCGCAGCCCTTCGACCGTATCCACGTACGCGGAGCGCAGCGCCTCCAGGTCCCCGAGGTGCGGGACACCCACGATGTCCGCCCGGTAGGAATGGAAGGACTGCAGCGCCCCCAGGTAGGAGGGGTCCGACGTCAGGATGACATCCCCCGGATCCACCAGGATACGGGTGCAGACATCGATCCCCTGCTGGGAGGATGTCGTGATCTGGATCCGTTCCAGCGGCACCCCGTAACGGTCCGACAGCACCTGCCGGAGTTCCGGAACACCCTGGGTCGCCCCGTACTGGAGGGCTTTGGCGCCGTATTTGTCCAGGACGACGGCGCTCAGCTCCTTGATATCCTGCAGCGGGAAGGTGTCGGCCGAGGGATAGCCTCCGGCAAAGGAATAAATGGCGTTCAGGTCAACCCGCTTGAAGATTTCACGGACCGGCGAACGCATGAAGTCGGCGGTATCGGCCGAAAAGAATTTCCCGTATTCCATCAGCGCAGGGCGTCCTCCAGCACAACGGACGTATCCGTCTTGCTGTCACGGTATTTGATGATGACCGGCGTATAAACATGGATGCCTTCGGCGGCACCGGGGCCCTTGGTCATCGGACGGGTTCCGGAGACGACGACAGCGCCGGCCGGAATGACCAGCTGGCCAGCCTCGTTCGGCCGGATGAAACAGCCGTTCACGGCATCGAACACCGGCGTACCGCGGGTGATGACCACCCCGGAGCCGATGACGGCCCGCTCGCCGATGATCGTCCCTTCGTAGATGCCGCAGCCGCCGCCGATGAAGGCGTCGTCCTCGATGATGACCGGCAGGGCACCGGCCGGTTCGAGCACACCACCGATCTGGCAGGTGGCGGCCAGGTGGACATGCTTGCCGACCTGGGCGCAGGAACCCACGACGGCATGGGAATCCACCATGGAACCTTCATCCACATAGGCACCGATGTTGACGTAAGACGGCGGCATCATGATGACCGAGGGGGCCAGGTAGGCACCCCGCCGGACCGTCGTGCCGCCCGGAACGATGCGGACGCCGTCCGCAGCCGTGAAACGGCGCGGCGGGATGGTGTCCTTGTCGAAGAAGGAGAATACGCCGTCGGACATGTCGACCGTCTTACCCAGGCGGAAACCGCTCAGAATCACTTCCTTGATCCAGGAGTTGACCACCCATTTCCCGTCTTTCTTCTCGGCAACGCGGATCTGGCCGGCCTCCAGCTGGCGGAGGACTTCATAGAAACGTTCGAGTTCGTTATTCATATACCGTCAAATTCTATATCAGCACGTTACTCCCAAATCCGAAAGCACCGTCCGCATCCGCTCCAGGGTCGGGGCGGTCGCCGGGGTCAGGGGAAGGCGGAGTTCGTTGGCGCAAAGCCCGAGAGCGGACAGGCCGCCCTTGGCCGGAATCGGATTGCTTTCGACAAAGCAGGCCTCATACAGCGGGGTCAGCGCGTTGTTCAGGCGGATCGCCTCGGTCATGTCCCCCCGGCGAAGGGCCTTGCACAAGGCGACCATCTGCACGGGCGCCAGGTTCGAGGCGACGCTGATGATGCCGTCGCAGCCGCAGGCCATCAGCGGCAGGGTCTGGTCGTCATTCCCGCTCAGGACGGTGAAATCCTCCGGAGCGGCCCGGCGGATGGCCAGGATCTGACCGATGTCGCCGGAAGCCTCCTTGATGGCCACGATGTTCGGGATCTCTGCCAGGCGCAGCACCGTTTCGGGCTTGATGTTGGAACCGGTCCGTCCGGGGACATTGTACAGGACGACGGCCTTGTCCGTGGACTCGGCGACCGCCTTGAAATACTGGTACATGCCTTCCTGGGTCGGCTTGTTGTAATACGGCACGACCACCAGCCAGGCATCCGGGCCGCAGGGCTCCAGCAAGCGGATGTTCCGCAGGGTCGCCTGCAGCGAATTGGTTCCGACACCCGCGACCACCGTTCCGGAAAAGGCTTCCCGGGTCATGGCCAGCAGACGGACTTTCTCATCGTCCTCCAGGCAGGGGGTTTCAGCCGTGGATCCGAGCGGGACCAGGAAGTCCACGCCGACGGCCACCTGGCGGGCCACCAGGTTACCATAACTTTCCCAATCGACGGCGCCTTCCCGGAACGGGGTCACCAGCGCCGTACCCAAACCTTCGATACGCATCTCAGAGATTCTTTAAAAACAGTTCCTTGAATTCGTGCACACCCGTCAGGCCTTCGGTCATCAGGGCCGCCGTGACGGCGCCTTCCGCAAATCCCTGGCGGGAGAAAGCCTCATGCTCGAGGGTGATCCGGTCCGCCTGGCTTTCAAAGACCACGGTATGGATACCCGGGATCTCGCCGGCCCGGATGGACTGGATGTCGGTCTTGCCGCCCATGTTTCCGTCCACGATGGCGGCCAGGGTCTTGGCCGTTCCGCTCGGGGCATCCAGCTTGTGGATGTGGTGCCGTTCGATCATATAGGGCTGGTAGCCGCCGGCCTTGGCCAGCAGCCTGGAAGCCACGTCCACCGCGGCAGACAGGACATTCACGCCGACGGAGAAATTGGAGGCCCAGATCAGCGGGGTCCCGCATTGTTCAAAATAGGCGAAAACCTCCTCCCGGATGTCATACCACCCGGTCGTTCCCACGACCGCGGCCTTGAAATGCTCCGCAATCGCCTTGTAATTGGCCCGGAATGCGTCCGGGACCGTGAAATCGATGCAGACCGACTCCCGGGCAAGCGCCGGATCGAAATGCGCGATGTCCTCAGAGGCGCCGGCACACTCGATACCGCGGGCGGCCAGGACTTTCTCTATCATATGGCCCATCTTGCCATAACCGGAAATGACTACCTTCATATCAAGCAAAAAGTTCGTTATGCAATTGACTGACTACCTTGTGCGCCAGGTCTTTTTCAACGATGGCGCTGAGGCTGAGGCCGTTCTCGGCCAGCGAGACCGCGCAGCCCTCATCCGCCGAACGGATGACGGAAACGATCTGCTCCTTCTGCGCAGCGATTCCCTTCCCGATGACGGAGACCTGGGCCTTGCTGCCCACGTCGAAAATCGTCCGGGAACGCAATTCACGCGCATCCTGGGCCGTCAGCAGGGCAATCGACTTCGCCCCGGCCGGGATGCCGTCCCCGTCTGCGCAGACCTTGGAACCTGCGCCGGAGGGCTCCCGTGAATTCAGTACGCAGATCGGAATGCCCTTGCTGCGGGCCGGACCGATCGTCAGGGGATGCAGGACCCGGGCGCCGAGGGCGGCCATTTCCGCCGCCTCTTCGTAGGACAGGACGGGAATCCGGCAAGTCCGTTCGACGATGCGCGGATCTGCGCTGCGGATACCGTCGACGTCGGTCCAGATCTCTACCCGGCCGGCATCCAGGCACATCCCGAAGATGGCGGCCGAATAATCCGAGCCCTCAAAACCCAGCACGGAGGCGTCTCCCGCTTCCGTACGGGCGATGAAACCCTGGGTCAGCAGCACGCCGGCGTCTTCCGCACGGACGGCGGACAGGACGTTCGCCTGCGTCGCGGCGAGGTCCGGCCGGGCACTGAGGTAATTCTCATCCGTCACCACCAAGTCCCGGGCATCCAGCCAGCCGCATTCGATCCCGGCCGCATTCAGGGCCGCACTGACCAGGATGGACGACAGCAGTTCCCCGGTCGAAATGATCCGGGCATTGTCGCAGTCGGAAAGGCGTCCCGTCCCGCAGGTCTCGTCCACGAACACCGCCAGCTCATCCCATACGTCATCGATCCGGACGATGGTCTGCATGAACAGGTCCGCATCGTCGGACAGCAGGTCTTCCGCCACGGCATGATGGCGTTCCAGCAGGCCGTCCAGCAGTTCGTCCGCCTTTTCCTTTTCGCCCTGACGGACGGCATCGGCCACATCGCAAAGCGTACGGGTCACCCTGGCCATCGCGGAAACCACGACCAGGGGATGGTCGGACAGGCGGCCGCGGACGATTTCCGTCACGCGGGCGATCGCCTGGGCATCCTGGACGGACGTCCCGCCGAATTTCATCACAATCATATTCTCTCTCCTTTTTGGGTACCCAGCAGGGTGCAGGCCATGGAGACATATTGCTCCACAGCCGTTTCAATATCTTGCAGCAAAATATGTTCCGCAGCCGTATGGGCCACGGAGATACTGCCCGGGCCGCACAGGGCGCGGCGGGCGAACTTCGAAAGCCGGGGCGCATCGCTGCCGAATGCGACCGTCGTCCGGGGCAGGCCATCCAGGGTCATGTAATGCATCGGCGTATCCCCGCCGTGGGCCTCGATGGAGACCTTCTCCGAAGCGAAGCCTTCCATGACCGACTTTACGAAAGCATGGCTGGCAAAGGTCGTCCGGAAATAGATCCGACAGGTCAATTCCGGGCTGAGGATGTTCTGCGGATTGTCGCTGACCAGTTTACCGACGTTCCAGGTGGTGTCGCCCAATTCGGGATCCGGCGGGAAATACGTCGCCCGCAATTTTTCCATCAGGTCCAGGAACCCGTCGACGGCGCTTTCGCCCCACTGGGGGTAACCGGAATGGCAGGGCTTTCCCTGGATCCGGACGGTATATGCCTGGGTGCCCTTGCTGGCCGTCACCATGGCGTTGCCGGTCGGTTCCCCGACGATCACCACGTCCCCGCCCGGGCAGTCCCGGTCATACGCCTTGGCCCCGAAAGAGCCGGTTTCCTCTCCGGCGAGCACGAGCAGGCCGAAGTTGGTCAGGCCCCTGGCTGCCAATTCCCTGCAGGCCAAAAACATGGAGAATACCTGACCCTTGGCGTCGCAGGAACCGCGCCCTTCGATCCGGTCCGCTTTCAGGGTCGGAGGGATATAGGGCGGGACGGTATCGCAATGGGAACAGAACCAGAGTTTCGGCCGGCCCCAACTCACCCGGACGTTCAGGGTGCCGTCTCCGACCTCCAGGGTCTCGACGGTATTGTCCGGCGTCTGCAGGTGTCCGGCCAGCCACTCGGCCATCGGCCTTTCGCGGCCGGAGGTCGAGTCGATGGAGAGCATCTCCAGGAAAAATCGGATGTCTTTTTCAGCGATCATGACAGGAGCGCATCCAGCAGGGACTTGACATGTCCCGGAAGGATGATATGGTGGTTACCGATGGGGTTGTTCAGGAAATAGTCCGCCTGCGGAAGCCGCAGGACGACCTGGGTGCGGCAGAGGTCCGGCTGGGACTGGTTGCGCAGCAGGGTGCCTTCTTCGGCGAAATGCCGGGAGAAGTCGCCGGAGACCTTGAAGACGGTGACCGGGCCTTCCTGCATGTGGCCGCGGATCCCCATGCCGATTCCCGACTCGAAATGGGTGTCGAACGCATAGCGGGTCACCATGTCCAGCGGGATCGTACAGTGGGCGAACAGGATCTCACCGGTTTCCGGGTCGATCCGGGAAGGATTGGCCTGGAAGCCGCTGACGCCAGTCAGGGCACGGCCGATGACCATGGACAGCATGGCCGGGATGTCTCCCTCGCACGTCGCCACGATTCCTTCGGCATTGAGGCGGGCCAGAGCGAGACAGCCGGTATTGCGGACCGATGAGAGCAGGTCGAAGCAGCGGAGGGTCAGGCCGCCGAGCCGGTATTTCCCGACCAGGTCCCGCAGGGCCAGGTAGATACGGTGGGCACCGGGAGCGGCATCCTTCACCTTCTGGGCGGCATCGAAAAGGGGCTGGCCACAGGCGATACGGGCGGCCGCGGCATCCTCCGGATACCGGCCGATGGTTTCCAACAGTTCCTGCATCGGGATGTCCACCAGTTCGATACCGGCCTTTTTCCGGACCGTTTCATAGTCCACACCGCTGGAAATCAGCCAGTCGGAAGGCTGACCGACCACGCCGAGACGCAATCCCTGCAACTGCTTGCGCGCCTTCTCGATCTGCTCGAGCGTGCGGATCCGGCCGGCGATGTACTGCGGGCTGCCGTGCAGGATCTCGCCCTTGATTCCCTGCTGGCGCAGGTAGGACAGGATCTCCATCGAGGCGGCGAGCGAATTGCTCTTGCCCGAGGTCAACAGGTAGACCGGCTGGCGGGTGGCCGCCAGCAGCTTGGGCAGCAGCGGCTTGAACACGCCTTCGGTGCCCCCGGTCCGGACATAGATCAGGTCCAGGTCGGCAGCGCCGTAGTCTTCATAGCCGGCGCCCTTGAGGACGAAGTCCACTTTCAGGCTGTCCAGGAATTCCCGGGTCACGGCGGCGACGGCGGCCTCGTCATGCAAGGCGGAGGTCAGGGTATGGATGGCAATCATTTTCTGAAATATTTTCCGATGACGGGAAGGCCGGCCAGGGGCAGGTCCTTCCGGACGATATAGGCGGCGAACAGGGCGATCAGGACCGTATTGGCGGCCAGGGCCGCAACCGTACCCAGGTGGGCGTTGGTCCAGGTAATGCCCAGGAACAGGATGGCTGCCAGCAGGGTATAGAGCAGCAGGTCCTTCAGGGGATAGGCGATGGGGTAGTATTTCTGGCCCACGAAATAGGACAGCAGCATGGCCGTTCCGTAGCCGGCGAATCCGCCCCAGGCACAGGCCATGTAGCCGTATTTCGGGACGAAAAGGAGGTTGACCGCAATCAGCACGGCGCAGCCGATACCGGAGAAGACCGCTCCCCAGATGGTCTTGTCTGTCAGTTTGTACCAGAAACTGAGGTTGAAATAGACCCCCATCATGATCTCGGCGGCCATGACGATCGGCACGACCCGGAGTCCGTCCCAATAATCCGGTCCGATGATGTATTTGAGCACCCCCATGTAGCCCATCACGCACAGGAAGGCCAGCAGGGTGAAGATCAGGAAATACTTCATGCCCTTGGCATAGGTTTCCTTGCTGTCTTTCTCCTTGGCGCCGGCGAAGACGAAGGGCTCGTAGGCGTAGCGGAAGGCCTGGGTAATCATGGCCATGATCATGGCAATCTTGCTGGCGGCCCCGTAGATGCCGAGCTGGGCGGAAGCATCCTCGCCGGGATAGATCTTCGGGAACAGGATCTTGTCCGCGGTCTGGTTCAGGATGCCGGCGATGCCCAGGATCAGGATCGGCCAGCTGTAGGAAAGCATCCGCCGGCACAGTTCCCGGTCAAAGCCGTAGCCGATGCCCTTGAGTTCCTTTGCGAAGAAGAAGGTCACCAGGGCCGTACAGAACAAATTGATGTAGAAGACGTAACCGACTCCGACAGAGGGGTCGTAGACCTTTCCGACCAGCTCCGGGTTTCCAGCATACAGTTTCGGGAGCAAGACGAAGAACGCCAGGTTCAGGGCAATGTTCAGACCGATGAACAGCAGTTTCAGGGCAGCGAACTTGATGGGGCGCTGCTTGTACCGCAGATAGGCGAACAGGATGGCCTGGAAGGCGTCCAGGGCAACGATGATGGCCATGGTCCAGATATAGGCCGGATGGTCCGGATAGCCCATCGCCTGGGAAATCGGCCGGATGAAGGCCAGTACCAGGGCCACGAAGAGCAGCGAGGTCGAACCCACCATCCGCAGGATCGTCGAAAAGACCTGCTTCGGATCTTCACCTTCCTTGTTGGCAAAGCGGAAGAACGTCGTCTCCATGCCGTAGGTCAGGATCACCAGCAGCAGCGCGGTATAGGCATACAGGTTGGTCACGACGCCATAGCCGCCGCTGGCTGCAGAAATCTTGTAGGTATACAGCGGTACCAGCAGGTAGTTCAGGAACCGCCCGATGATGCTGCTCAGTCCGTAGATGGCCGTATCCTTGGCCAGGGTCTTCATGTTTGCCATATCCATTCCCTAAATCATACAAAGATATCATTTTTTCGCAGTTCCTCCTACGGCCCCTTATGATTTGTTTTGTATAAAGGGATTGCTTATCTTTGCCATACCCCTAATAGAACGAACTATGGCAAAAATTACAATGAGCACTGCCGGGTTGAAAGTTCCTGAAAGTGTAACCATCCCGTTCATCTCCGGCGATGGGATCGGGAAAGAGATCACCCCCGTATGCCGTTCTGTCGTTGATGCAGCTGTCAGGCAGGCATATAATGGAAACCGCGCCATCGAATGGCTCGAGTTGGAAGCCGGTGAGCAGGCGTTCCGGAAAACAGGGGCCTACCTTCCGGATGAAACCCTGCGTACCTTCCGCGAATACATGGTGGGCCTGAAAGGTCCCTTGATGACGCCGGCCGGACGCGGCGTCCGTTCGTTAAATGTCGCCCTCCGGCGGGCCCTTGACCTTTATGTCTGTCAACGGCCGATCCGTTATTTTTACGGAATCGACTCTCCCGTCCGCTATCCGGAGCGCATCGATGTCTGCATCTTCCGGGAAAACACGGAGGATGTTTATGCCGGCATCGAATGGCCAAGCGGATCCGAAGCGGCCGGCAAACTGGGGGATTTCCTGGAAAAAGAGTTGAAAGAAACGAAAATCCGTTTTCCGAGGACATCGGCCTACGGTCTCAAACCCGTTTCCCGCGAAGGTACGGAACGCTTAATCCGCAGTGCCATCCGTTTTGCACTCAGTCACAACCGGCGCACCATTACGCTGGTTCACAACGGCAATATCATGAAATACACGGAAGGCGCCTTCTGCAATTGGGCCTATGAATTGGCAGAGCGGGAATTTGGCGACTACCTGTCCTCCGGCCGCCTTGTCCTGACCGGGATTACCTGTGACGCCTTCCTGCGAGAGGCCATCCTCCATCCGGAAGAGTTCGGCGTCATTGCGACCTTGAATCTCAATGGAGACTACATTTCCGACATTTTCGCAGCTCAGGTCGGCGGTGTCGGCTTCGCCCCCAGCGGCAATCTCAACTATGAGACCGGCCATGGAATCTTCGAAGTCACCCACGGCGTCGCTTCCGATATCGAAGGACGGAATATCGCCAATCCTTCTTCCATGGTTCTCGCGGGTGCCATGATGCTGGAATACCTGGGATGGAACGAAGCGTCACGCCTGATTATCACCGCCATGGAACGGACGCTCCGCAAAGGAATCTGCACGGCGGATGCCGCCGAATCCGTCAAACATCGCCGCTGCGTAGGGACCGCCGAATTCGGTGAAGCCCTCATTGACAACCTCCGTCCGACCGTCAGCCGACCGTAACATGAATCCCGAATACCTCATTTATAAATTGGCCGACAAGGTCAAAGGGACCAGTCGTATTCCGACTGAATGGTTCCCCAAGTACGGCGTCAAAAAAGGGTTGCGGAACGAAGACGGCTCCGGTGTCCTGGTCGGACTGACCAACATCGGGAACGTCGTCGGGTATGACCGTCTCAGCGACGGCAGCCTCAAACCCGTGGAAGGAAAGCTCTTCTATCGCGGATACGAGCTCAAGGATCTGGTCACCCCGCTGAAAAAAGATTGCCGCTTCGGATTCGAAGAAATCGCATATCTGCTGCTTTCGGGAGATCTTCCGGATCAGGAGGAACTGGACACCTTCCGGACCCTGCTGAACTCCAAGATGGCCCTGGACCACAGGGCTTTGGTCCATATCATCGACCTGGAAGGGTCGGACATCATGAACATCCTCTCCCGAACTGTTTTGGAGATGTATACGTTCGACCAGGACCCGGATGGGCTTTCCAAAGAAAACCTGATACGCCAGTCCATCGACCTGATCGCCAAATTCCCGACCATCATCGCCTACGCCTACAACATCTATCGGCACTCCGTCCAAGGGAAAGGACTGCACATCCGCCACCCGCAAGAGAATCTCTCGCTCGCCGAGAATTTCCTCTACATGCTCAAGAATGACGGTTACACGGACCTTGACGCGCAGACCCTGGACCTATTGCTCATTACGCAAGCTGAACACGGGGGCGGTAACAACTCCACCTTCACGGTCCGCGTGACCAGTTCCACCCTGACGGACACCTATTCTTCCATCGCAGCGGGTATCGGGTCCCTGAAAGGAAGGCTCCATGGCGGAGCCAATATCATGGTATCGGATATGTTCCAACACCTTCGTTCGGTAATCCGGGACTGGACGGACGAGGATGAAATCGACCGGTATCTCAGCAGGATGGTCCGCAAAGAGGCTTATGACAAATCCGGCCTGATCTACGGACTGGGGCACGCTGTCTATACCCTAAGTGATCCGCGGGCGGTGGTCCTTAAAGAAATGGCCGGCCGCCTGGCGGCCGAGAAAGGACGGAGCCGGGAATACGATTTCCTCGTCCGGATTGAAGAGCGCGGGATCCAATGCATTTCCAAATACCGCAAGTCCGGGCGGCCGATTTGTGCCAACCTGGATTTTTATTCCGGCTTCATCTATGAGATAATCGGACTTCCGCGCGAACTATATACTCCGATTTTCGCCATGGCCAGGATTGTAGGCTGGTGCGCACACCGGATCGAAGAACTCAATTTCGGGGATCGCCGGATTATCCGCCCCGCTTACATGAATGTATTCGGGGAAAGGGATTATCCGGATATGAACAACCGTTGATCGGACTGGTTTATTCCGCTAAAATCTGCCGGGCCAGGGCGATGCCGTCGCCGACGGGCTCGGACGGGAAGGATCCCGGGCGGTCATGCCACCAGGCATATTCCCAGTCCTTATACGCCTCTGTCAGGGCCGGTTCATCCAGCGGCTCCCCTGCATCCAGGCTCTTCTCCACCGCGTCGAAAAAGAGTTCCCAGCGCCCCTTGTAATAGGATCCGACCAGTCCGGACAGGGTCCGGTTGGCATAGTCGGTCAACATGTTCCCCCGGTCACCCCAAGAGGTCAGCAAATCCCGGGCATTGGACTCGAAATAGTTGGCTTCCGTCGCATCGGCGCCCCAGCCGCGGGCATCTGCGATCCATTTTCCGACCAGGAAATAGGTCTGGCTGCCCAGGAGCCGGTCCATCTCATCCAGGATGGCCAGCATCCGGTCCCGGGTCTTGTCGAGCCGTTCCCGGTCGCGGGCATCATAGGCCTCCTTGTATTGGAAAGAAAGGGTGTCGAAGTTGTTGCTGAGCCACTGACGGGTCAGGTTGACGACGTCGAATGCATAGGCGGAGCCCCGGCCGTCCGCCGCCAGCAGTAGCTGGATCGCTTCGCGGAGCCGGTCGTTGTCGTAGGTATACCGGACGGAGGAATGGTACGAGGAAGAACGGCCGAAAGAGGGACGCAGGTTCATCAACGGGCTGTGGCCCGGAACGGAACGGTCATGGTAAATCTCCTTAAACAGGATACTCCAGGCTTTGCGGGCGTTCTCGTCGGCCTTCCCGGTCCGGCTGTCCGCCACCACACGGGCATAGGCATCCAGGTCTTTGTGCGTATCGAAATCCCAGGCTTTTTCGAAAACGTACTGGTACATGAACGGGTTGACATCGAAGCCCTCGAGGGTCGAACCGATGCCGCGGAAATTGTCTCCGCCATTCGCAAACGTGTTCTCGATCAATTTGTTGACCTCGTTCGGATTGCCGGCCAGATAGGTATTGCCGCCGAAGTTGCCCAGCTAGCACCAGATGTACGGGACGCCGTAGTAGCGGTCCGTCCGCTGCCAGACTTCCATCCGCTCGCAATAGTAGTCGAGCAGCAGGGACTTGTCCGCCGGATAGGAGGTGATGTAGGGCTGGATCTTGTCCGGGGTCCAGTACTGGCGCTCATTGTAGAAAAGCCAGGTCATCTGGAGCCAGGTCCCTTCGGGATCCGCGGCGGCCAGGGACTCGTAGGTCTGCCGGCTGACACGGGCCAGGTACTCGGGATCCCAGCTTTTGGGAATCATCTCGTTGAACAGGTCGATGCCGTAGATATGGTCGGTCCCGTAGATTTCGATTTCCTTCTCCAGGAACTTCTTCTGGATCTGGGGGAAAAGCGGGTCCATCGGGTCGAGGAAATGCGGCCACTGGTCCTCATCGAAACCGGCCCAGTCGCTCATCCGGTCGATCTGTGCATCGGGGTAAAGGCGCTGCAGCTCCGGCGGGACATGGCCGGCAAAGGCCGGAAGAACCGGTTTCATGTTCAGTTCCCGCTCCCGCGCGACAATCTGCTTCTGGAGTTTTTCCTGTCCGACCAGCCATGAGACCGGCAGCGGACCGCCCCAGCGGTCGATGTTCAGCATCCGGTGCCACGGCAGATGGGCCGGTCCCGTAAAATAGCTGCGGACTTCCTCGTCGGAAAGGCCCAGTTCCGTCCAGACCTGGTACCAGATGGATTCCTGGCCGGTGATGGCCAGGGGCAGGTTCACCCCGTTGAGGGCCATCCAGTCGATGAAATGCTCCCACTCGTCCCAGTGCCACCAGGGCATCGTGTATCCGAAGGTGCAGTAATTCAGGAAGAAACGCTCCTCAACCCGGGCTTTGATCTCAATGGGTTCAGCCACGACCGGGAACTTTTCCGGAAGGACGACTTCATCCCAGACGAACCAGCCGACATTGACGTTGCAGAAGTATTTCAGGTAATGGTTGAGACCGACGGCCATCGAGTTGGCATTGTTGCCGCTGATGACGGTCTTCCGGCCCTGGGACTCGATCCGGAATACATCCGAATCCGCATCGATCGTACGGAAAACGAAATGACGGGCGTCCTTGCCCAGCACGCGTTCCGCCAGGGCGCGGGCGGCAGGAGCCTCGGGACCGCTGTCGGGAGAAGCGGCGCAACCGGCCAGAAGCAGCAGGGAGGCTGCGAGAAGGAATAACTGTTTCATATCATTCGAAGATTTCTAGGATGGGCCGGCCACGCCAGGAGTCCGGCATGTCCAGGTCCAGGTAATGCGCCACGGTCGCGGCAACGTCATATTGGTACATGGGGGCTTCGATCTGATGGCCTTCCTGGATGCCGCCGCCATAGGCGACGAAAGGCGCATAGATATCGGACGGCAAGGGCTCGCCGTGCCCGGTCCGGTGCCCGCCATGGTCGGAAGTTACGATCAGCAGGGTATTCTCGATCATCCCTTCTTCGAAGAGGGTCTGGACAACGCCTTCGATGACCTTGTCCAGCCGGGAGAGCATCGCATAATAGTCGGGGGTGTACCAGCCGGCGCTGTGGCCGGTATGGTCGGGATAGTCCCAGGTAAAGAGCGCCAGTTCCGGTTCCTTGTCCACGATATATTGCCGGACGAACGCCAGTTCTTCCTCGATGCCCTCCTCGGTCCCAGGGAACTGCCGGTGCATCGAGACCGCGGCCGTATCGATCACGTATTTGATGCCGTCCCACTGATACGTGCAGGCGGATTCGGCATCCGGCCGGGCCTCGCGGAACAGGGTGAACAGGGTCGGAGGCATGCCGTTCGGTCCGGTCTGGGCCGGGGTGAAGGCGGGCTCCCTGGAATCCCAGGCGATATAACCATGGACTTCGGGGCCGGCGCCCATGAGCATCGTGGCCCAGTTGACGGCACTGGAGGAGGGCAGGACGGAGTGTTTGCGGGTCGTCCAGCTGCCTTCTTCCATCAGGCTGCGCAGGCAGGGCATATCGGCCGAGTCGACGGCAAAGCCGGCCAGGCCGTCGAAGCCCAGGATGATGGCGCGTCTGACAGGTTTGCGGGGAGCAACGGACGGTTTTCCCGCCAACGTGCCGCGCTGCCCCTCATAATGCTTCAGGAAATCAAGCACACGGATGGGCCACCAGTTCTTGTCGCCGGCCAGCATCCGGCGTTCGTCCGTAGAAGACTTTTGTCCTGCAGTCACCTGCTCCGTGCGGACTTCTTTCTTCGTGCCTTCGACATGGAAGGTCACCCGGGCATTCTCGGCCCGCACTTCCAACGTCACCGGAGCCCCCATGATCAGCGGCAGGTTGACATCGCCATGACCGGCCGGGAATCCGCAGCAGACCGGGACGTCGTAATCCCGCAGATAGCTGCTCAGCATCTCCTCCGCGGTCGCAAAGTCCAGGTCCGCATCGCAGTCGGTGAACTCTCCCAGGATAACGCCGCGGCAGCGGTCCATCACGCCATTGAGGATCAACATGTTGAAGAGCCGGTCGATGTTGTGCAGACTCTCCTCGACCTCTTCTATGAAAAGGATGATGTCTTCACCGCGGGTAGCATCCGCTTCCGTCCCGAGGATCGGGGCGAAGGTACAGATGTTGCCGCCGACCAGCGTACCGGTCGCCTTGCCACGGCGGTTGTCCGGATGGGCGGGGACGACATATTCGGGGATGGTCCCGGTCAGGATGTCACGCAGCAGGGTGCTGCTGGGATCGGTGCCGCCGGATTTGGCAAGGAAGGAGCCCATGGTTCCGTGGATGCTCATCACGCCCGCACGGGTTTCCATGCCATGCAGGGTGGTGATATCGCTGAAACCGGACAGCCATTTGGGATGGGCCGAAAGCTCTTCCTGACCGAGCATGTCCACCAGCCGGATGGTCCCATATCCGCCCCGGTTGCAGATGATCGCCTTGATGGAAGGATCTTCCAGCGCCCAGCGGATGTCGGAGACGCGTTCCTTGGGCGTCCCGGCATATTTGCCCAGATAATGATTGTCCACATGGGCGCCGATCACCGGGACGAATCCCCAGCCGCGCAGCACTTCGGCGGCGCGGTCAACATTCTCCCGATCGGTAAAATACGACGGGGAAATCAGGGCGACCGTATCCCCCGGCCGCAGGAAGTCCGGCTCCCGGCAGGACAGGCGGACCGGCTCCGGAAGGACCTTGTCTCCGGAACAGGCGGCCAGGAAAAAGACGGTAGCGAGCAGCCCGGAACGGAATAACCGACGGAACATGGCGGGTTACGGCCGTTTCATGCCGCGGGTACGCAGCCCCTCGGTAATCTCTTCCGGGGAAGTGACGGTCTTGGCCATGATCCAATGGACGGTCGGCGACCCGGAATCGCCCTTGGTTATGGACTGGATGATATAGGCCTGCTTGAAGACCCAGCCGCGCTCACCCATGTAATTGGCGGCATCCAGGATGGAATTGAAGACGATGTCGCGGCCGGCCTCGTCGATCAGGGCCCGGTCGCGGCTCCAGAACTTGGTCTGCTGGCCGAAGTCGATATCGACGGTTACCTTATTGGTAAAGATGCCGTTGGTATAGGAGACCAGCTCGCAGAAGACTTCATGGGGCTTGGCACGGGCGGCCGTATCCTGCGGCGCGAAAAGGTCGCCGGATGCCGGATCCTGGGCGGATGCCGCCACCGCGAAGAACAGCGCCAGGAGCATCAGGCTCCCTGTCATAAGGATTCTTTTCATCGTCATTTCTTTTTGGGTGAGTAATTCATACGGACGGGCTCCCAGTCGACGGAGCCGTCCTGATGGACATTGATGCGGACCATATAGTCGCCCGGATCGGGATTCTCGTTCTCGTTCATGGATTCCAGCGTCAGGTAATGCACCCCGTTGAAATCCCGTTCGTCCCATTTGTGGACGTGGCCGCAGAACACGCAGGTCGCATTCCATTTTTCGAACTGGTTCAGCAGGTAGAAGGTCTCTTCCCGGGTGAACGTCGAGGCGAATTCAAAGAACTGGGGACGGAAGATGTTCGTATGCGAGAAAACGAAGGTATTGCGGTAGCCCGATTCACCGTCGCCATATTCCCCGTCCAGGACGCCCTGGTTGATCAGGTCGATCTGCGTCTGGCCGAGCGTACCGCTGGCGGAGTCCAGGAAGATCAGGTGGTCGAAGGCAATGTCCCCATCCTCCTTGACAACGAGGACGTCAATCTCATAGAAGGACGAATGGAAGATGTTGGACCACAGCGCCCAGCCGTTGTGGGTAATGTCGTGGTTGCCGACCACCGGGAAGAACGGGTAGGTGATCTCGTCATAGGTCATCGTCGCTCTGCCGGGGCCGTTGTAAATATAATGGTAACCGTCATCCGCTATGGTATAGTGGGCCCTGACATAACGGTCCTTCGCTTCCTGGATCAGGGAGTCCAGCGTGATGTAGTATTCCGCCTTGGTATCGGCGATATCCCCCAGGTGGGCATAGAACAGGTCGTCGTCCCGCAGGCCGATGGCCAGCATCTCGTCCATGCGGCCCGGATCGGTGGTCAGGTGGCTGTCGGCACCGACGATGAAGGAATAATCGCCCTCGGCGGACAGGTAAACCGTCTCGTTATAGTGCTGACGGTAAAAGAGGTCGGACATTTTCACACGGTCCTCGACGGCGGTACCGGCCATGAGGACGCCGAGGGGGCTGACCTTGTCGCAGGCGGTCAGCAGGCAAACGGCTATGGAAAGGAGGGTTTGGATCCGTTTCATTTTACCAGACATATTTGACACCCATTTTCATGGAAGTTTCATAGCGCGTGGCCAATTGGCTGATACTCCCGGCCGGCCGCACGTTGAATTCGCCGAACAGTTTCATGTCCAGCGGGAGCGAGGCATGGAAGCGGACGCCCCAATTGATGTTCCAGTTCTCATAATAGAACTGGTCGTAGTTCCGGATGAACAGGCCCAGGTTCCATTTGTTGGCGCGGGGCAGGATGTTGACACCCAGGCCGAAGGTCATGACCAGAGGCTCGGTATAGCCGGCGTCCGTGCCCATGCCGTTCTTGTCCTTGACGTGGTTCATCCGGTAGCGGATCAGGCTCTCGCCGATGCGCATGTCGAAATGGGGTGTCTCGAGGGAGATGGAGAAATTGGCAATCCCCTCATACACACGCCATTGATTGTAGCGGTTGAGCAGGAACCGACCGTCGAAATAGACATTTCCGTAGCGGAACGGCAGCCGGTAGGTACCCATGACGTCCAGGCTGTAGAGCTGCTTGAGCAACTGGACCTGCTCGCCGCCGCTGAGGCTCCAGCGGTCCGACAGATGGCGGGTATAGGTGGCCGCCTCGCCGATGAACCAGTCCGTGACGACATTGTAACCGCCTGTCAGATAGCCGCTGACTTCGTTTCTGTGCACGCCGTCATAGGCGCGGGGGCCGCTGTATGTCTGGGCGGAAAGACCCACCCCGGCCAGCAGTGCCGCAAGCGAAAACAATCTTCTTAGCAACGTGTTTTTCATCAAATGCCTTCTGAAAAAAACAATTTGTAAATATACGAAAAACTCTCCAGTATCGGTCAAAGAATCCGATCGTCTTCCGTGATGGGCCGCAGGACGCGGCAGGGATTGCCGGCGGCTACCACATCGGCCGGAATGTCTTTCGTGACGATGCTCCCGGCCCCGATGACGCTGCGGTCGCCGATGGTGACCCCGGGCATGACGATGACCCCGGCGCCGAACCAAACGTTGTTGCCGATGGTGATGGGCCTGTGGTAGACCAGCCACCGGGCACGCTCGGCGGCGTCGACCGGATGGCAGGCGGTCAAGAACTGGCAGCCGGGACCGACCAGGACATGGTCGCCGAAACGGACTTTGCCCCCGTCCAGGATGGTCACGCCGTGGTTGGCGAAGAAATCTTCTCCGAGTTCGATATTGTAGCCATAGTCACAGATGAAGGGCGGATAGAAGCAGAACCGCTCGCCCGTCTTCCCGAGCAGCTGGCCGAGGATCTCCCGCTGGGCATCGAAATCCATGGCAGAGAGTTGGTTATATCGGTGGCACAACTCCTTGGCCCGTTTCACGTCGGCAAGCAGTTCGGGGTCGGAACCGGCATTGTACGGCAGACCGGCATCGCGTTTTTCTTTTTCAGTCATCATCGTTCCTGTTCTTCCTCCAAAGATAGGAAAACTGCCGGAGAACCCAAAGCAGCCGTCCGGCATAATCCTTGTTTTCACAACGGGGCATGAATTATTTTCGTTTTTGCAAACAATTCATATATTTGCAATTTAAACGATTAATTAATGTTCACTAACATGAAAAAAGCTCTTTTGATCCTCGTCGCCGTGGTAGCGCTCCTCGCGATTCCTGCCGCCATCCTCCGGGCTGACCGCGACCGCATCATCCCCCCGAGCGAACTCCCCGCTGCCGCCCAGGCATTCATCCAGCAGCATTTCCCGGGTCAGACCATTACCTTCGCCAAGAAGGAGTTTGACAATATGCGGACGAAATATGAGGCCAACCTGGACAATGGTACCGAAATCACGTTCGACGCCAAAGGTGTATGGGATAAGGTGGACTGCCAGTATCAGGCGGTTCCCGCAGCCCTGATCCCGGCTCCCATCGCAGCCGCCGTCCAGCAGCAGTTCCCGAACAGGGTCATCACCAAGATCGACAAGGAACGTCATGGATATGACATCGAACTCGGCGACGAACTCGAACTGAAGTTCAACAAGAACGGCAAACTGCTCTACATCGACGACTAGTTTCTCCGTGAATGAATGACAATAGCGCTCCGGCTTCCGGGGCGCTATTTGTGTTATATGCTGTTTCTCGGATGAAGCTTATTCCTTCTCGAGTGAACGGAGTCCTGCGCGGATGTTGTCGATGACAGCCTTTGAGGAGAAAGTGGCACCGGTCACGGCATCATAGGATTGGGTCGCTGCTTCATGGGCACTCTTACCGACAGCGGCATTCAGCAGACCGCTGTCAATAACGCGTTGGAAGAAACCCGGCGTCTCTTCGTTCGGCAGGGCCTTGATTTCAGTGACAATGCCGTCCACAAGCGTGATCTCCAATGGGGTCGTGCCCTTGTAACCTTGGATGTCTTTCCCGATTTCCGTCGTATTGACAACAAGGGTGTCATGGGGAGCCTTGGCGGATTTGCTCCGGGTTCCGCAGGAACTGCCGACCAGGCAGATTGAGAGAAGGGTGACAGCGACCGCTGTTCCAAGAAAGAAGTTTTTCATGTTTCCGTTATTTCTTCGGCAAAGATAAGAAGACCGTCCCGCTTTTCCTATCCCTATTTTTAGGGATTCCGCGCGACCCTTACCCCTCGGCGAGCGGATTGACTATTCCTCAGGATGCCAGGTGTTATCTAAATCTTTTGATAAGACCTGGTTCCGCATCATCGCTTGGGATGCTCCTCAGATAAAGAAAGGAGATACCGTCCATGTCCTTGGAAGACTCCGGGAAAGGCGGTATACTGGTGCAGATGGAATCGAGCAGAGGTTATTTGAAGTCATAGCAAGTTCAGTTGAACCCGTTTCTGCGTGATTCCGGTTTGACTGAACCCTAGAAGTATCGGAACAGGTCGGTTTCATACAGGGAACCGGCCTGTTTTGGTTTATCCACACCTGTAAACAAAAAGAATTCACATACATAACCCCTTGCTATTCCCGTAATAATGATTATCTTTCGAAGAACGAATCCCTAACGCTTTTCTCAGTATGTGCCGCCCATACAGACACTGCTTCCTGCCCTGCGGAGTTTCCTTTCTCCTCTCGGCTTGGCTGCTCTTTTTAATGGTCCTTCCCGCCCGGGCGCAGCTGACAGAACCGGTCTACAGCGCACCGACACCCGATGTGGCGACCCTCGGCACCTTCGGGGAAATCCCCGTCAGCCTTTTCACTGGCACCCCAGACATCTCCGTTCCCATCTATGACATCACCGCTGGAGACTTCTCCTTCCCCATCTCCCTGTCCTATCACCTCGCCGCCGTCAAGCCCAACCTTCCGCCCGGCAACTACGGCCTCGGATGGGCCCTTTCCACCGACGCATGCATCTCCCGTACCGTACGCGGTGTCCCCGACGAAAAGATGGACAGCCAGGGCATAGCCCACGGCTTCTACGGGCACCATGCCAAAATGAAGAACATCACTCCCGCCGCATTCGCCTCCATGACCGCATCAGGGCTCCAGTCCTCTCCCTCCGGGAATGACTGGTACGAGCTCTCCGCAGACGAGTTCGCATTCTCCTTCAACGGTTACTCCGGAAACTTCTACCTCAATCCCGACGGAGGGTGGACCGTCGTCTCCGACCAGGACATCCGCGTCGACTTCGATCCTTCTTCCGGCGGTTTCCTCTCCCTCGACGATCTCGCTTCACGCATCCCCGGCATTTCATCATGGGCCAACCGCGGCCGCTGCACACGATGGTTCGGCTCCTTTACCCTCATCACCCCAGACGGAACGCGGTATACCTTCGGCGGAGCCGACGCCACTGACTTCAGCATCGACTACTATGCACGAAGCTCCGCCGACCTTATAGCTACCGCATGGCATCTCACCCGCATCGTCACGCCACAGGGACGACAGATCACCTTCTCCTATGCCGCACAAGACCGACCCATCATGGCCGACATCCGCTACGTCTCCGGCAGACGGACCACCTATGGCATCGCCGCCTCTTCTCCGCAGTACCTCGATACCGACATCCGCGGACGACGCGCTTACTCCGGCTTCCTCCTCTTTCCCGCAAGACTCCATTCCATCGTCTCCCCCAACGAGACCGTCGAACTCACATACACGCCAGATTGGAACTACGGATCGCGCTTCCTCTCCTTCTCCCCGGACGTCCTTTATTGGGACGATACCCAGCAGCGGCTCGGCGGAGTCTTCTCCTTCAACCCGGACGACCCGGCCCTGCAGTTCTTCGAACTTATGCCTGGAACTAACACCGGATCCCTCCAATCCAACCGACGCGCCATCGCAGAGGCCCTCAGGCACGACTTCCTCCACCGCATCTCCATCTACCATGCACAGGAAGGCTATGGAAGGACCATCTATCTCGAATACGAAGGATCCGCTCGCAAACGGCTCGCCGCCCTCAGATGGAGGGAAGGAAACCCGCCCCTCGAGTACGACTACTTCTTCTTCGGAAACGTCGTATATCCTTTGCTCACAACCCCGGCCGACTCCTCTGACACCTCCCTCCCGGCCTGGCACTTCCACTACAACACCGAGCACAGCATGCCGCTGGGAACCGTATTCCCGAATACCGACGCATGGGGATACTGGAACGGCGGCGTCAAGTCTCCCGCCCAGACCTACTACGACAGCGCCAACCCAACTCCTGCCCCCCTCATTTTCGCCACAGCGGAGACCCTGCGCGCCGTCACTTTCCCCACCGGCGGCTCGGTCAGGCTCGCCTACGAGAGGCACACTTTCTCAAAGGTCGTACCCGACGACCACGGATCTCCCGAAGAGGCCTCTGGATCAGCCGGCGGACTCCGTATCAAGGCACTCACCCTCACCGACCGCCTTGGCAACACACTCTCAGAAAAAAGATACCACTACACCGCTGACCTGACGTCTCTTGCCAGCAGCGGCATCTCCGCCGGCAATCCCACCCACCGGCAGACCTTCGTCCTCCCCGGAGGAGAGTCCGGGATGGTCATCCTCTCAGAATCCGGATTCGCATCCTCTACTACCGGATTCAATTCCCCGCACGTCGGATACTCCGCCGTCATAGAAGAAACCAGGGGGCCGGACGGCTCTCCGCTCGGCTTCGTCCGGTACCGCTTCTCCAACTTCGACACCGATATCCACGGTATCCAGCACCCTGACCACCCCGCCTTCTATGCCTATAATGTCTCCGGTTCCCATGCGCACGTCCCCTTCACCTCCAATTCCGTCCAGCGCGGACGTCTACTCTCCAAGGAATACTTCTCCCGCGACACACTCCCCGAACGCACACAGACCTGGCACTACGCACTCGTCCGCAACGACTCCCTCGCCACCGCCACCCAGGAGACCGTCTTCCTATCCTCAGACCCCCTTGCCTTCCTCTCCGCCAACATCGGATGGCTCACCCGGACACACCTGGCAAGCTATCTTCCTGTCAAGGAAGAGACTTATGAATACTCCCCCGCCGGGACTGCCTTCTCCACCGTCGCACACGCCTACAACGACCTGCGCCTGACCGTCAGGGATTCCACCCTGCGCAGCGACGGATCCTTCATCGTACGACATTATTCCTATCCCGACGACCATCCCGACCTATACGATTGGATGATACAGCGGCACATCCTCGATGCCCCTGTCTCCATCCGTACAGCCACATCAGGGGGTGTCCACTACCAGACCGCCGAGTATGCTTCCGTGCAGGGGCCCCTCGGGGAACCTGTACCCTATCTCGCCGCCTCTGTCTCTGGAAGGGAGGGATCCTCCCTCGTCCGCAACCACTTCCGTGTCCTGACAGCCGACTCCTGGGGCAACCCCACCAACGTCATTCAGGACGCTCTCCGGCATCGTCTCTATTGGACCGCCGACGGGCAGCGACTCTCCCGCACTACCTCGCATGACCCCGATCACGAGCCCCTGCCCTTCTCCCCCGTGCAGACACGGTCCATCCCCGGCTCCGGCAGCATCCTCTTCCCCAATCCCGACGGGAGCCAGACGCGCTTCTTTATCTACGATCCCACGGGCAATCTCACCTTCGCCACGCAGCCCAACGGACTCGCAGACCATTATGGCTATGATGCCCTCGGAAGACTCGACTCCGTCATCGAGAACGACATCGCGGACTATTGGAACGAAGACCGCGTCATCCGCCGCTACCGATACGTCTACCAGCAGTCCGACGGGGCTTCCCTGCCCGTAAACTCCGCCGGGACAGGGTATGCTGCCCCCGCCGCAGGACCGGAACCCGTCACAGAGTCCCACGCCCCGGACGGGGCCACCGAACTGTTCCTCCAGAAAGGCAACGTCTATCAGACCCATCTGGAATTCAGGTCCGCCGCCTATCATGCAGACTCCCTCTCCAACGTCTGCCTTCTCACTGTCCAGGACTCCCTTCAGGCTTTCTTCGACATCCGCAACCTCCGATACTACAGGAGCACTCCAGTCCTCGACTCTCTGCCCGACAGGCAGATTCCCATCGCCCTGAGGCTCTACCATACCCCGCCCAACGGTCCCGACAGCCTCATCCTGCAGTTCCCCTTCCTGGTCCAGGGGAGAACCCTCGATGTCTCCGTCGACCAGCGTCAATGGCAGTCGGACAGCGTCATCGTCAGCCTCCCTCCGGGATGGTTCCGCATCGACTTCCTCGGCATTGATCCCGATACCGAAGTCCAGCCGCTCCTGCGCGGTCGTACCTCCGTCATCATGACAGACTTCCCCTCTTTCGACCTGCACATCGAATGCCCTCCGCTCGACCCCGGACCCACCGAACCTGAACCCGAACCCGCCAGTGTCTCCTCATGGAACAACGTCCGTACACTTGTCAGCCGCGACGGTTCCGCCTCCACTGGACGCATCTCCATAGACTGGCTTGACGACTTCGGAAGGCCCGAAAGTTCGCAGGCCATCGCCGCCAGCCCCTCCGGAAAGGATCTCATCTCCTTCGCTTCTCTCGATGCGCTCCAAAGACCCCTCCGGCAGTGGCTCACAACACCCGTCTCCTCACGCATACGAATCCCGGTCTTTCCGACAGGGCAGTCCTCCGATCCGCTCCGAGATCCGCTCTACGAACACTTCCTCCCAGACACGCTCGCCGCTCGAGCCCACTCTTACTTCGCAGCCGACGGACGACCCTTCTCCGAGCAGGACTACGGATCCTCCTCCCTCGACCGGCCGTCACTCACCTACGGACCCGGACAGCAGTGGTACTCCCATGGAAAAGCCGTCCGATCCGACTACCTCACCAATATCCCCGGAGATCCCCTGCTAGGCTGCCTGCGCTTTACCTGTACGCCGCATCCAACCCGTATCTGGGCCGTCTCCTCACCCGGATCCTTCGCGGCCGGGGCCCTGAATGTCACAAAACTCACCGATGAGGATGGGAGGGTGGTCCTCTCCTTCTCCGACCGGCAGGGCAATCCCGTCCTCTCACGCACACTCATCGTCGAGAACGGCGCGACCCGGTACCTGGACACCTACTTCGTCCATGACGGCTTCGGCAACCTGCTCGCCGTACTGCCGCCACTCGCCTCTGCGGCTCTCCAGAATGGCGTCATACCCAACGATGCCCTACAGAAGTTCGCCTATCTTTACACGTACGACGCCCTCGACAGACCCGTCCTCAAAAAAATCCCCGGTGCGGAACCCGTCCGCTATGTCTACGACGCCGCAGACCGTATCATCCTTACACAGGACGGTAACGACAGGAACGCGGGAACCGCTCTCTTCTCCCTATACGATGTCTTCGGGAGGCTCTGCGTCACCGGATACTGCTCCAACTCCGTCTCCGACGGCATGCATCTGTCCTCCGTCGTCAAGGCCGTCTATACGGGTGACGGTCTGCTGGGAGGATATACCGTCCAGGGACTGGAACTCGACAGCCCCAGCCTGCTCACCGTCAACTGGTATGACGACTACGACTTTATCGCCGATTTCCTCGGGCATCCCCAGGCTGCAGCGGATTCCCTCCTCCTCTTCGGAACGCCCGCCGCCCGCACCGACGCACTCCAGACCGGCAGTTGGGCCGCCGTCATCGACCCCACCGGAACAGTACCGCAGGAAGCAGTCTGGTCCGTCATACGATACGACCGGAGAAACCGGCCCGCAAAGACCCTCGCTGCGGACCATCTCGGCGGATGGACCGTCGAAGACGTCCGATATACCTTCCAAGGAGCGCCCGCCGAACGGCGGGTCGTCCATCACGAACCCTCCGGAAGAGTACGTTCCGAGGACTATGCCTATACCTATGATTCCCAGGAACGCCTCCTGTCCGTCACCCATGCACTCGATGCCGGGACGCCCGTCGTTCTTGCCAACAACACCTACGACGACCTTGGGAGACCTGCCTCAACCGCCCATGCGGGTGCTCCCGCCCTCGCTCAGGCCTACGGCTACAACATCCGATCGCAGCTCACCGGCATCTCCGGCCCCCTTTTCAGTGAGAGACTCTATTACCAGGAGCCCTCCCCGGCTTCCCCCAATGCCTCCGTCAACTTCGGTGGAGACATCTCATCCATGGAGTGGAAGGCAGCAGGCATGTCAGACTTCGCGGGATGGGACTTCTCCTACGACTCCATCGGACGCCTTTCAGGTGCCGTATCCCGTTTCGGAACCACACTCACCGGCGACTACGACTCAGCCTATTCCTACGACGACCACGGCAACATCCTCTCCATCCGCGAGGAGGGGCTGTCCATACCGCTCAGGACCTTCTCGTACTCCGGCAACCGTCTCGCAGGAGCATCCTACGACCACAACGGCAACCTCACCGGAGATCCGGCACATGGGCCTAAGTCCATCCGCTACAACCGCCTCAACCTACCGGAGCTCATCCACCGCTCCGCCGCAGCCGACACCGTCCGGTACGCTTACGCCGCCGACGGAACCAAACTCCGAGAGACCGTCTCCAAACGCGGCGTACTCCTGCAGCAGACAGACTATGCCGGCTCTCGCATCTACCGAGACGGACAGCTCCACTTCATCCTCGGCGACCACGACGCCTACCTCGCCTTCCCAGACTCCCTCACAGGACTGCCGCGGGTCCCGGGACGCATCTTCCTCCTGCGCGACCACCTGGGCAGTGTCCGCGTCGCCGCAGACCAGGACGGATCTGCCCGGCAGGTCAACCACTACTACCCCTACGGCGGGGACCTCGTCTGGAACGAACCCCTCATCCCCGTCCCGGATACAGCCGTCATCATCATCGACCCCATCCGACCCGCAGAACACGCGCATCCGGAAGAGCCCATCGCCGGACAGATACTCCCCGACAACCCCTTCAAGTTCATCGGAAAGGAAAAAGCCGCCGGCAGCGGGTTCTCCCTCTATGACTTCGGAGCCCGATTCTACACCCCCGCCATACCACGGTGGACCACGCCGGACCCCCTCGCAGAGAAGTACTACCCCATCAGCCCCTATGCCTACTGCGCCGGGAATCCGGTGAATCTGGTGGATCCTGATGGGAATAATCCAATCCTTTTAGGAGTGATAGGCGGTGCAGCAGATTTTGGACTGCAGATAGGCGTATATATGTTGAATGGAGCTTCGTTCAACGATGCATTTAGACAGGTCGATTGGACAAGCGTTGCTGCGTCTGCTGCCGTGGGTGCTGTTAATCCTTCTACAACAGTCCGAAAAGTTGCTATTGTATTAGCCATTACGGCAATTGATGCTGCGGCGGATTATACCGAAGATAAAGGATGGGAAATTATTGGCCAACAAGGAGAAGACAAGAAAGATATTGGGGATGCAGCCATTGATTTCGCAACTGGAGTCATTTCTGGCTCTGCTGGAAGTTTGATTCCAGATAAGATCGCAAATGGTTTATCGAAAGAGGCCTCGAATCGTTCAATCATGGCTCCACTTACTGCAGGTGAAAGAGCAGAAAAGAGAACTATAGCGCACACGGCGAATAACACATATGTAAAAGAAACGGAAGGGCTTCTTTTAGAGAGTTTCATTCAAGGGACAAGACAAAGCGTTAGAATTGATTTCAATGAAAAAAAAGAAGAGGACGAAAGCAAAGATTATCAAGTCAAATTTGGAATTTGGCGCTGAGGACAAGAAAAAATGGACCTCTAAAGATTCTGCTGGATTCATTGGCTTTTTGCTCTTTGTTGGTTTTTTTATAGCAATGACCCTCGAATCCCGACGGAGTGTTTCAGTTTACGAAAAAGGGAAACCAGCATATGGTATTATTTCCTCTTTCTCATATGGTGGAAATGGTATCCTTTTTTCCGATATTCAGTATGAAGTCAATGGCATTAGTTTCCACACTTCTATCTCTCACGAAAATAAACATATGATTGGCGATACGATTATGGTTATTTATGATTCGACGAATGCGAAAAAAAGTGGAATCCCTGTCGATGAGTCCGGCCATGTATTTACAAGGTGGGATGCTTCTTTTGATAATTATTTAAGAGAACTGAAAGACGAGCAGAAAGAAAATCGTGAAATAAGGCTCCGATAGAATAGACCTCCATCGATAGTAATATTCCTTTTCATTTTACTCCCGGCCGCACATTACTGTGGGGCCGGGTTTTCTTTTATTCAGCCCTATTTAAAATACCCCTTCGGTGGCAAGGAAATTGCAGGCCAGAGGGCTGGCGCAAACGCGCTTGCGGGCACCCTGGCGGCAGCTGCCGGCCATCCCTACCGGGACTTCGGAGCTAGATGGTTCAACCCCGCAACTATTTCCGACTGGCCAGACACAAAAACGGGCTCTCACAGCGCCTAGGTGTCAGGGGTGGGATTATAATCCGGGGCCTGACACGGAATCTAGTTTCTACGCCCTGGCGGTGTCAGTGCAGCCGGAACTTTATTCGATCGGATGGTGCCATCTTGTCTCATCCTTTTGGCACAAGCTCCGGTTATCTTAGCAGTCATAAATGGCTGCAAGATGACAAACGAAATGCCTTATAACGCCTGGGTGGCTCCCCCTCCGACAGAGATTCCGAACTATGTTTGGAGCAAGAAATATGATCCAAAACCACTGAAAATCAAGTCCTCTAAGCTCATCGAAATCAAAGTCGAAGAGTTTTACCATCCTTCGAAAGAAGTTGCTCTGAAGGCCGCAAAAATGGCTGTCAGAGGGAAATCGGGGATGTATTTCGGCTCAATGGAAAATGGAAAAGGGTTTCATGTCTACCGGAATGGGAAGGTGTTCAGAGACATTGGGTGGAATCTCGATGAAAAAAAGTGGCTCGAAAGGAAAAGTTATATAAAACCTGACTGCAGTTATACTCCCCTGACAAGAGATCCGGACCGGCTTGAAATGGTTGATGAAGGAGTTAGAATATGATGAAATCACGCCCTTTTCACGCCCCTCCTATAAAAAGAAAAGGCACCTACATTGCTGTAAGTGCCTCATTCTCAGGTTGTGGAGGTAGTCGGATTCGAACCGGCGACCCCATGCTTGCAAAGCATGTGCTCTACCAGCTGAGCTATACCCCCAAACAAAAAAAGCCGGGCTGGTAGTCCGGCTTTGTAGGCCCTGGCAGAGTTGAACTGCCGACCTCTACATTATCAGTGTAGCGCTCTAACCAACTGAGCTAAGAGCCTATATAATAATGAAAGACTCGTACAAGAGGCAGTTGCCTCTTTGCCTTGCAGACCGCTGAGCGTCGCGTCAAGATCCACGCTCCAAAAAGGAGGTGTTCCAGCCACACCTTCCGGTACGGCTA
>JAFUUB010000080.1 GCA_017483985.1 Bacteroidales bacterium
GTGAACCATTCCACGCCGAAACCGCCCAGGTTGGACACCGTGAAGGAAGCGGCTTCCGGAGAAAGCAGGTCCGGATTGATGCTGCCCTTCTTGCTGTCTTCGGCCACCTTCTTGAGGTTCTTGGCCAGGCCGGTGATGTTCAGTTCGTCGGCATGCGGGACGGCCGGAACCATGAGGCCGCGTTCCGTATCCACGGCCAGGCCCAGGTTCACGCTCTTGAAGAGGCGCATGGCGTCTCCCAGGCAGTGGGAATTCAGGTTGGGGAACTTCTGCAGGGCCTTGATGACGGCATAGCAGACAAAGTCGTTGATGGTGATGTTGACATCCACCTTACCCTCTTCGAAGGCCTTCTTGGCTTTCTTGCGGAGCGCCTGGACCTTGCGGGCGTCGGCACCCAGCATATGGGTGAGCTGGGCGGAGTTCTGCAGGGAATTGTACATGCTCTTGGCAATGAGTTTGCGCATGTTGGACATCTTCACCACTTCGAACTCGGCGCCTTCTCCGGCAATGTCGGTGTGGTTGGCTTTCCAGACCTTCAGGTCGGCGCCCTTCACGGCACCGTTCAGGCCGCTTCCCGTTCCGGGCGAAGCAAGTCCGCCGTCGGCCATCCTGGCCTTGGCCAGTCCCGTCAGGGTACCCTGGGCGGCGGCGGCGGCTTCCACGTCGCGGGCGATGATGCGTCCGTGAGGGCCTGTTCCGGCAACGCGGCTGGTATCCACACCCTTTTCAGCGGCTATCTTGCGTGCGCGGGGCGATGCGGGTGCGCCGGAGGGTACTCCCTCAGCAACCTGTGCCACCCTCGGCGTCATAAGAGGGAGGGACCCAGCCTCCTGGCTGGGAGGAGTCGAGCTTTGCGAGACGGTGGTCGAGGGGGAACCCGCGTTGGGGGCGAATTCGGCAAAGGACTCGCCGGGTTCGCCGATGACCATTACATTCGTCAAAACGGGAATCTCGTCCCCGTCCTTGAAAAAGACGGCAAGGACGGTTCCCGCCACTTTTGCTTCTTCCTCGAAGGTCGCCTTGTCGGTTTCATAACCGAACAGGATGTCCCCTACAGCGACCTGGTCACCCGGTTTTTTTTTGAATTCGGAGACGATGCAGCTCTCCACGGACTGGCCCTGTTTGGGCATAATGACGACATGTGCCATATATTATGTGAATGTTAAAAAACAACGTAGTCCCGACCTGCTGGACGGGACTACGAATATAGCAATAAATTAGGTAAAAACCTACTACAAATCGTTCATTTCTTCCGCATACGACTCTTTCGTATTGAGCACCATGATATCCTGGTACTCTTTCAGACCCGTACCGGCAGGAATGGGATGACCGCAGATGACATTTTCCTTCAGGCCTTCGAGGTTGTCCTCACGGGCGCGGATAGCCGCTTCGCTGAGCACCTTGGTGGTCTCCTGGAACGATGCCGCGGAGATGAAGCTGTTGGTTCTCAGTGCCGCACGGGTGATGCCCTGGAGCACCAGGCGGGCGGTTGCCGGTTTGGCTTCGCGCACGACAATCGTTTTCTGTCCCTGACGCTCCAGCGAGGCGTTCTCGTTGCGCAGGTCGCGGGAAGAGATGATGTCTCCGATGATGTAGCGCTGGGAATCGCCCGGATCCAGGATGTAATTCTTGCCGTAGATTTCGTCGTTGGTGTCCATGAAGGTCCACTTGTCGACGAGTTCCTCGGGCAGGAATTCGGTATCGCCCGGATCGGTGATTTCCACCTTGCGCATCATCTGGCGCACGATGATCTCGAAATGCTTGTCGTTGATCTTCACACCCTGGAGACGATAGACCGCCTGGACCTCGTTCACGATATACTCCTGGGCCTTTACCGGGCCGAGTACACTGAGAATGTCGGTCGGGGAGATGCCGCCGTCGGACAGCCGGGTACCGGCCTTGACGTAGTCGTTCTCCTGAACCAGGATCTGCTTGGTCAGCGGAACCAGATAGTGCTTTTCAGCACCGCTCTTGTTCTTGACGGTGATCTCACGGTTACCGCGTTTGACCTTGCCCATGATAACCTCGCCGTTGATCTCGGAGATGATGGCGGGGTTGGACGGGTTGCGGGCCTCGAACAGCTCGGTAACGCGCGGCAGACCGCCCGTAATATCGCTGGACTTACCGATGGCACGCGGAATCTTGATGAGCACGTCGCCCACGCCCACCATGTCGCCGTCGTTGGCCATGACGTGTGCACCCACCGGCAGGTTGTACTGCTTGAGGGAAACGCCGTTGGCATCGACGATGTTGATGGCCGGGCTCTTGGTCTTGTCACGGGCCTCGATGATGACCTTGTCGCGGTTCACGGAATACTCGTCCGCCACTTCCTCGCGGAAGGTTACGCCGTCGATCATGTTCTCGAAACGGACCTTACCGGCGGTTTCGATGATGGTGGTGGCGTTGTACGGATCCCATTCGCAGATCATGTCGCCCTTCTTCACGGTCTGGCCGTCCTTCTTGTACAGGATGGAGCCGTAGGGAACATCATAGTGCGAGTAGGTGATACCGGTATTCACATCGATCAGGCTCACCTCGGTCATTCGGCTCACGACGATGTCCTGCGGACCGTTTTCGGTCTCGCGCTGGATGGTACGGAGCTCTTCGAAGACCAGTTTGCCGTCGTACTTGGCCTCGATGGAGGAATCGGCCGCGGTGCTGGAAGCGGTACCACCGACGTGGAAGGTACGCAGGGTCAGCTGGGTACCCGGTTCACCGATGGACTGTGCGGCGATAACGCCCACCACTTCGCCCTTCTCGACCATCCGGCTGGTAGCCAGGTTGCGGCCGTAGCACTTCGCGCAGACACCCTTGCGGGATTCGCACGTGAGGACGGAACGGATTTCGACCTGCTCGATCGGGAGGCTGTCGATGAGGGCGGCAACGTCCTCTTTGATTTCCTCGCCGGCCGGGATGATCAGTTCGCCCGTGAGCGGGTTGATGATATCGTGGACGGAAGTACGGCCCAGGATGCGCTCGCCGAGGGATTCGACGATCTCGTCCTTGTTCTTGATGGCCGTGGCGATGAGGCCGCGGAGGGTACCGCAATCCTCTTCGGTAATGATCACATCGTGCGACACATCCACCAGACGGCGGGTCAGGTAGCCGGCATCCGCCGTCTTCAAGGCGGTATCGGCCAGACCCTTACGGGCACCGTGCGTGGAGATGAAGTACTCAAGCACGGTCATTCCTTCCTTAAGGTTGGAGATGATAGGGTTCTCGATAATCTCAGCTCCTGAAGCACCGGACTTCTGCGGCTTTGCCATAAGGCCTCGCATGCCGCAGAGCTGCTTGATCTGCTGCGTGGAACCACGGGCACCGGAATCCAGCATCATGTATACCGGGTTGAAACCCTGCTGGTCGGCGGAAATCTGCTTGAGGACGATATCCGTCAGCTTGTTGTCGATGGAGGTCCAGAGGTCGATGACCTTGTTGTA
>JAFUUB010000081.1 GCA_017483985.1 Bacteroidales bacterium
ACCGCGCCAACGCCAACAAGGCGGTCTGCCGCATCCTTCTCCCGCTGCTCGAGCAGTACGGCGTCCGCGTCGCCAGCTTCAACGGCGGTTCCCTGCGCAACGCCATCCCGTTCGAGGCCTGCGCCGAGATCCTCGTTCCTTCCGCTGAATCCAAGAAGGTCAAGGCCCTGGTGGAGAAGAGATTCGCCGAAGGCAAGGCCGAGATAGCCGAGAGCGATCCGGGTGCTAACATGATCTATGAGAAACTCGCCAAGCCCCCGGCCAAGTATATCCAGCCGTCCGTCATGCTGCGTGCCGTCAAGTCCGTCATCGCCTGCCCGTCCAGCGTCATCCGCATGAGCCAGACCATGCAGGGCCTGACCGAGACGTCCATCAACCTGGCCATCGTCCGGACCGACAAGGGCCATCTGAATGTCCAATGCCTGATGCGCAGCGCAGTCGATACGGACATGGCCGCCCTCGCCGACCGCGTCCGCTGCATCTTCGAACTGGCCGGCGCCGAGGTTTCCTTCGCCGGCGGTTACAGCGGCTGGACTCCGAAGCTCGATACGCCGATGAACCATGTCATGATGGAGCAGTTCAAGAAGGTATATGGCCGCGACATGAAGATCATGGCGACCCACGGCGGTCTGGAGTGCGCGATCATGGGCGCGAAGTATCCGCATTGGGAGATGGTTTCCGTCGGACCGACCATCAAGTATCCGCACTCTCCGGACGAGCGGGTCAACATCCCTTCCGTCGAGCGTACCTGGAACTACCTCAAGGCTGTCCTCGAAGCCGTTCCCGAGAAATAACCCTGTACGCATGAAATACGGAAAATTGCGAACAATCGCTTGAAATTCCGTCAATTATTGCTATATTTGCAGTCCGTTTTGGGTGGCATACGACCTGAAACGGACTGTAAAGTATTATATTACAATTAATTATTAACAAAATGATCAAACAGTACGAGACCGTTTTCATTGCAACTCCCGTTTTGTCTGAAGCCCAGATGAAGGAAGCGGTTGCCAAGTACGTCGATTTCATCAAGAACAATGGCGGTGAAATCGTCTACGAAGAGGATTGGGGCCTGAAGCAGTTGGCCTACCCGATCCAGCACAAGACCTCAGGATTCTATCACCTGATCGAGTTCAAGGCTGACACCCAGCTTGTCGCCGCCCTCGAGACCCAGTACCACCGTGACGAGCGCATCATCCGCTTCATCACCGTCGCCCTTGACAAGGACGCCATCGCTTACGCCGAGAAGCGCCGCGCCAACTGTCAGGCCAAAGCCGAACAGAATTAATCAAGGAGGAAAGCATTATGGCACAGAATACCCAGAACAGCGAAATCCGCTATCTCAACCCTCCGACCGTCGAGGTGAGGAAGAAGAAATACTGCCGCTTCAAGAAGGCGGGCATCAAGTATGTCGATTACAAGGATCCTGAGTTCCTCAAGAAGTTCCTCAACGAGCAGGGCAAGATCCTCCCGCGCCGCATCACCGGTACTTCCCTGAAGTTCCAGCGCAAGGTTGCCCAGGCCGTCAAGCGCGCCCGCTCCCTCGCTCTTCTCCCGTATGTTACTGACCTTCTTAAATAAATAGGAGACAGCCTTATGCAGATTATTTTGAAGAAAGATGTGGCCAACCTCGGCCATGCCGACGATGTCGTGACCGTCAAGACCGGTTACGCCATGAATTACCTCATCCCGCAGGGATTTGCTATCGCTGCCACTCCGTCCGCCCTCAAGCAGCACGCCGAGACCATCCGTCAGCGCGCCCACAAGGAGGCCAAGAAGGTGGCTGATGCCCAGGCCCTCGCCGCCAGCCTCGACGCCATCCTCGTGAAGGTGGCCGCCAAGGTCAGCGAAGCCGGCAAGATCTACGGTTCCATCACCACCGCCCAGCTCTCCGAGGCGCTTGCCGCCGCGGGTGTCGAGGTCGACAAGAAGGACATCACCATCCTCGCCGACGAGGTCAAGGAACTTGGCATCTATGACGCTGAGGTCAAGTGCTACAAGGCCGTCAAGGGCACCTTCAAGTTCGAAGTTGTCGCTGAAGAAGCCTAAGCCTAAACCAGATACAATGAACCGCGGCCCTGTAAAGGACCGCGGTTTTTTTATCAAACCCGGGAGAGGAGGTTATTCCTCTTCCTGTTTTTTATGCTCTTCCTCGACCTGGACGCTGTCTCCATGGGCATCCTTATATTTGAAGCGGCGGATTTTCTGGGTAGCGGTCTTCTCGAACGGATCCTTCATGACCTCGACCTCGCCGACCTTCGACTGTTTGCTGACATGCTTGTTGACGAAATCCAGAACGGCCTGCTTGTTTGCCTGCAGTTTCTCGAAGAACTCATCCTCGGAGGCCTGGTCCCAATCCAGGAACTTCTCGTCGAACTTGACCAGGGCCACGAGTTTTCCGTCCCGTTCCATGACCAGGGATTCATTGACACCCTCGACCGAGTTGATCACCTGCTCGATCTCTTCCGGGTAGATGTTCTCGCCCGAGGCGCCCACGATCATGTTGCCCAGGCGGCCTTTGATGTAATAACGTCCCTTGGCATCCACGGTGGCCAGGTCATGGGTCCGGAACCAGCCGTCATCCGTCAGCACACCACGCGTCCGCTCGGGATCCTTGTAATACCCCAGCATGACATTGTCTCCGCGTGCAATGATTTCGCCCTCGCCGGTCTGCGGATCCACGTTCTGCAGTTTGACCTCGACGTTCCACGCCGCCACGCCGCAGGAACCGACCACAGTCTTGCCCACGCAGGCATTGGTGATCAGCGGCGCCGTCTCCGTCAGGCCGTAGCCGATCGCATAAGGGAAGCGGGCCTTCTTCAGGAAGGTCTCCACTTCCGGATCCAGCTTCGATCCGCCGATGCCGAAGAACTTGATCTTTCCGCCGAAGCTCTTGTACAGGCGGCGTCCGACCAGCCAGTACAGCAGCCGCGGAGTATGATCGCGCATCCAGGAAAGGATGCGGCTCTTCTCGACGGTCGGCAGCACGCTGGACCGGTAGACTTTCTCGATGATCAGCGGCACGGAGCAGATGATCATCGGACGGACCTTCTTCATCGCCGCGATGAGGATCGAGGGGGTCGGCGGCTTCTGGATGTAGTAGACGCAGGCGCCGACATAGAAGGGATACAGCACGCCGAAGGCCATCTCATAGGTATGGGACATCGGGAGGATGGACATCCAGCGGTCCCGTTTGGTCGCCGGTTGGGCATTGAAGGCCACGATGACGTTGTGGCAGAGATTGCGGTGGCTCAGCATGACGCCCTTGGCGTTGCCGGAAGTTCCTGAGGTATAGATGATTGCTGCAAGATCATCCGGCTGCGGTTCCTTGACCCAGCCTTCGCAGGTGAAGGATTCCTCGTCCTTCTTGACAAACTCGAACGTCTCGATGTCGATGACGAGGGTCAGCTTGTCGATGCAGGCCTGGCTTACCTTGGAGCGGAGCCGCTTGGACACGAACAGCACCCGGGTCCCGGAATGCATCAGGATGTTCGTCACCTCATGCTCGGAAGAATCCGGGAGGATCGGAACGGCGACCCGGCCGAACGGGGTGATCGAAAAGAAGGCCACGGTCCAGTTCGGCATGTTCTGCGAAAGGATGGCCACCTTGTCGCCGGCGCTGATCCCGAAACGGGACATCCGGTGCGAAAGGTCCAGGCATCGGTTCCGGAAGGAGGCATAGGTATATTCCTGTCCTCCGTCGATGTAGGTCGACAGGTTCCGTTTGGCGTACCGGATGGTTGAATAATCGAAGAGCTTGGCCAGCGTGGCGATGGCATTCTCCCGGTTCGTCAATCTCTTGCGGTTGATAATCATGGCTAGTGGGTGATGAAGCCTTCCGGGTTTTTCCCCTTCAGGTGGAGGGTTTCATATTCCTGTTGGATCTTTTCCGTATCGCCCCGGGCATCGTCGGTCAGCTTGAATTCCTTCCAGATGCCGACATGTTTGTTGCCCCAGTTGAAATAGCAGAGGTAGACCGGGATTCCGGCCGCATGTGCAATGGTATGATAGCCGGTCTTCCATTTGCGGATCGGCTTGCGGGTGCCTTCCGGCGCGATGGCGAGGGTGAATTCCTCCCGCTCCTCCATGGCCGTGATGATGCTCTTGACCAGGGTCGTCGCGTTGGTCCGGTCGGTCGGGATGCCGCCCATCGCCCGGACGACGTACTTCATCGGCCAGAAGAAGAACTCCTTCTTGACCATGCAAAACGCCCGTTTCCCGGGGAACTGGCGGTAGAACAGGTAGGCGACCACGAAATCCCAGATGGACGTATGCGGGACGCCCAGCAGGATGCATTTCTTATCCGGGGCCGGGCCGCTGTCGCTGGTCCATCCCATGACGCGGAGTAACCAACCGCAGAATTTAGGCCACATAATATCAGAAGTTTACGTCCTCAAGTTCTTTTTCGGTCTTGAGGTTGCCGGTAATGAAACGTTGACGCTCGATGGTGTTGGTGCCCATGTAGAATTCCATGATTTTCTCGATGGACTCCTCGTCGGACAACTTGACCGGGTCGAGCCGCATGTTTTCTCCGATGAAGTCGACGAATTCGTCGGAGGAGATTTCTCCCAGACCTTTGAACCGGGTGATTTCCACGCCGGTCTTCAGCTCCTTGGTCGCCGCTTCCTTCTCCTCGATGGAGTAACAGTAACGGGTCTCCTTCTTGTTGCGGACGCGGAAGAGGGGAGTCTGGAGGATGTGGACATGTTCCCGGCGGATCAGGTCGGGATAGTACTTCATGAAGAAGGTCAGGACCAGCATGCGGATGTGCATGCCGTCATCATCGGCATCGGTGGCGACGATGATGTTGTTGTACCGGAGGTTGTCGAGGTCGTCCTCGACGCCGAGGGCCGAGACCAGCAGGTTCAGTTCCTCGTTCTCCGCCACCTTGCGGCGGCTTTCCTTGTAGCAGTTGATCGGTTTGCCGCGCAGGCTGAAAACCGCCTGGCAGTTGGCATTGCGGACCTTGGTGATCGTACCGGAAGCGGAGTCACCCTCGGTGATGAAGATGCTGCTCTGCTCCTTGAAGGCCTCTTTGTCCTTGGCTACCTTCTCATTATAGTGGTAGCGGCAATCGCGCAGCTTGCGGTTGTACACATTGGCCCGCTTGTTCTTTTCGCGGGTCTTCTTCTGGATGCCGGCGATGTCTTCCCGCTCCTTCTGGGACTCCTTGATCTTGTTCTCCAGCACCGGGACGATGTCCGTGTGCATGTGGAGATAGTTATTCAGATGCTTGGAAATGAAGTCGTTGACAAAGGTGCGGATGGTCGGTCCCCGGTCGATGGCCAGCGAGCCGTCATCATTTTTGACCGGTTTCTTATCCTTGTCCAGCAAGACCTTCTCCCACATGTAGGTCGAGCCCAGCTTGGTCTTGGTCTGGCCTTCGAAGTTCGGCTCCTGGATCTTGATGCTGATGGCGCCCACGATGCCTTGGCGGCAGTCTTCCGGGGCGTAATTCTTCTTGAAGAACTCCTTGAGGGTCTTGGCAATGGCCTCGCGGAAGGCGGCCAGGTGGGTACCGCCGTCGCGGGTATTCTGTCCGTTCACGAAGGAGGCGATGTTCTCGCCATAGGCATCTCCGTGGGTCATGACGACCTCGATATCGGTGTCTTCCAGGTGGATCGGGGCGTAACGCGGCTCCTCGCTGAGGTTCTCATTGACCAGGTCGAGCAGGCCGTTTTCGGACTTGTAGGTCGTCCCGTTCAGGACCAGGGACAGGCCCTTGTTGAGGAAGGAATAGTTCTTGACCATGGTCTCGACATATTCCATCCGGTAGTTGAAGGCGCCGAAGATCTCCGTATCCGGGGTGAAACGCACCAGCGTACCGTTCTTCTCCGATACGCCCTCCCGCTTGCCGCTGTCTTCGAGGCGGCCGCGGCGGTACTGCGCCCAGGAGCTTTCGCCCCCGCGGAAAGATTCGACGTAGAACGTGGATGAAAGGAAGTTGACGGCCTTGGTACCGACGCCGTTCAGGCCGACAGACTTCTTGAAAGCCTCGTCGTCGAACTTGCCGCCGGTGTTCAGGGTACTGGTGGCCTTGACGACGGAATCCAGCGGAATACCGCGGCCGAAGTCGCGCACCGTCACCTCGTTGTCCACGATGTCGATCCGGATCTGCTTGCCGTTGCCCATCGCGAACTCGTCGATCGAGTTGTCCACGATCTCCTTGAGCAGCACGTAGATGCCGTCTCCGGTGTTGTCGCCGTTACCGAGCCGGCCGATGTACATGCCCGGACGGCGCCGGATGTGTTCGACCCCTTCCAGCGTACGTATGTTGTCGTCGGTATAATTCATTTCAGCCATATTCCGCCAAATTACGTATATTTCGCAAATTTACAAAAAAAATGGCAATTCCGCCACTCCGGGACGGGATTGCCAAGGGCTTTTATCCGGTGCTGAAGGCTATTCGACCGCCCCGGCGATGAACAGGTTGACCAGCGGACGGAGCGGGGAGTTGGTCGTCAGGCTGATGACGATCAGGGTCTCGCCCTTGGGAAGTTTGGCGGTGTCCACCGGAACCTGGAAGGTCCCTTTCCCGCCGGCGGGCGTGCGGGCGATGCTGCCCGGCTTGGCGGCCGGCGTATCGCTGTCCGCCTTGTAGACCACGAGGTCGGACTTGCCCTGGTTGGTGAAGGTGAACGTAGCCGTCACCGGCGTTCCCGCCTTGATCTTGCCGAAATTATAGGTGCTGGAGGCGAACATCGGCTGGGCCGCCCTGTTCTGCTCCGCCTTGCTCATCCCGGAGAAATTCTCCTTGATGAACGCCCAGATGCTGATTTGCTTGCCGTCTCCCTTGTAGCGCTTCCCGTCGATGACCGGGTCGGCATAGTACCAGCTCTTGCCCCATTTCGTCCGGTCCGCCGTGACCGTATAGGACATCTTGGCCGTTCCGCCGGCGGGAACCGGGTTGGGGGAGACCTCGATCTTCAGTCCCGGGGTGACGTTCTCGAAGGTTACCTTGATGGGCTTGCTGCCGGTATTGGCGACGTTCACGGCATCGCTCCGCTGGTTGCCCTGCTCCATGTTCCCGAGCTTGATCTCATGGTCCTTGATGGCGAACGGGCCCCATTTCTGCGGGTATAACTCGCTCAGGGGCTGCTTCTTGGCGTGGGCTATGCCCCGCAGCCGGAGGATGACCGGCTTCTTCAGTCCGGAGATGTAGACCGTCAGGTTTTTGTCAAACGGATACGGACCCTGGTCGTTGGAGAAGGTCGCATCGATCTTGCCGCTGGCCCCCGCCTTCAGCGGTTCGCGGGTCCACTTGACATCGGTGCAGCCGCACGAGGAAACGACGTTGTTGATCGCGATCGGCGACCCGGAGATGTTCTTGACGGTGAAGCTGCAGTGCTGCGGCCCGTCGGAGACCATGATGTCCCCGAAATCATGGACGGTCTTGTCCAGTTCGATGACGCCGTCGATACGGGTTTTGCTCCCGTCGGTCTTGACCTGGGCGGAAGCTATGAGCGAGCACGCGAGTGCGAGAATAGTCAGGAATTTTTTCATATTGGTATTGCTTTTGCAAATATCGTCCCAAAACCGGAAATTGACAGTCAAAACTTGATATTTCCATTTTATTGGCATATTTTTGCAATCGTTCTGACTGAACAACGACAATTTAAAAGAGATAAACTATGGCTTACAAGATCAATCCTGACGTGTGCATTGCATGCGGAACCTGCCAGGGCGAGTGCCCTGCCGGTGCTATCAATGAAGGCGATGTCTATAGCATCGATCCGAACATCTGCCTGGACTGCGGCACCTGCGCCGGTGTCTGCCCTACGGGCGCCATCGAACCGGGCGAATAATCGCTTTCGGCCATACATTTAAAAGAGGAGGAGCCATCCGGCTCCTCCTCTTTTTTTCTTTTCTTTTCCCAAAAGCATTTGACAGTCTTCGACATTGGCTCCCGAAAAGGGAGGGGACCCACGTAGTGGGGAGGATCGGAGACGTCAAAGCTTTTGGGAAAAGACAGGACTACTCTTCCTCAGCGGCGTTGTCCGGCCGCATGACGAGCTCCGCGAAGTTCCCGTGGGCCAGTAGCGCCTGGGCCATCCGCTGGATCGCAAGCGGGGTCAGCGCATTCACGGCCGCCTCGTAACCCTTGTCGGAATCCAGGCCATAGCGGTAGAAGTTCTTCAGCGCGCCCTCCCAGTAGCTGTTGCGGATCCGGCGCTCCGGAATGTTCTTCTGCAGGTTCTTCTGGGTCATGTCGAACTCCTCGGCCGTCGGGCCGCTCTCCGCCAGGTCCTTCAGGCCCTGGGCCGCCAACTCGCGCAGTTTGTCGGCGACGGACGGCTTGCACTGGAACTGGATCTGGAAGATCGCCTGTTCCTTCGGCTCACGCGTAAGGCTGCCCGAAGTGCTGGCTCCGTAGGTGCCGCCCTCGTCCTCACGCAGGGACTTGGTATAGCGCATGTCCATGATATAGCTCACGGCGGAAATCGCCACGGAAGTCTCGAAGTTGTACGGCATCGGAGCGGTCAGGACTTCAACGACGGTCGTCATCGGCGTCTGCATGTCGACGGCGAAATCATCGATCCGGCGGCCCGGCAGGATGTCATTCCCGTCATCCACCCACTTCAGCGGCTTCTTGCCCTTCGGCAGGGAACCGATGTACTTCTGCACCAGCGGACGGATGGCCTCCGGCTGGAAGTCGCCCGTGATGTAGACCACCGCGCCGGCCGCATCCTTGAAGAGGCGGCGCCAGTTGCGCTCGATGGTCTCCAGGCTGGCCTGCTCAAGGGACTCCCCACTGATCAGGACGTTGCGCGGGTTGTTGTCATACAGGGTCTTGTACAGCTCCTGCTGGAGCTTGTAGTTCGGCTGGTTCACATAGTTCGGCAGGATGGCCTTGAGCTGGTTGATACCGATGGCAAACTCCTCTGGATCGAACCGCGGCTCGGTGAACATCAGGTACATGATCTGCAGGGCCGTCTCCAGGTCCTTGACCGTCGAACTGCCGGTGATGCCATGGCGCAGGCCGCTGAAATACGGGCTGACCGTCAGATTCTTGCCGGAAAGCATCTTGCCCACGGTCGTGGACGGGAACCGTCCCACGCCGCTGTTCTGCAGGAACAGGCCGAACACGTTGGCCTCGAAGCTCGGCAGGTCCTCGGTCGGGATCAGGCTCTCTCCGCCCTCGAGCTCGAGGTCGAAGGTGATGCGGTCCTTCTCCAGGTCACTCGGATAGAGGACGACCTTGACGCCGTTGGCCAGCATCCATTCGGTGGCACCGTAGAGGACGCTCTTGGACTTCTTTACCTTGGCTCCCTTCAGGGCGGCCGGATCCAGGAAGTCCTTCTCCATCTCCTCGGTCGCATTGGCCTGGATCTCAGCCTCGCGGACCGCCTCGATGATGGCGTTCACCTGCTCGGCGGTCGGATGCACCAGACCTTCTTTCTCGGGCGCCTTGTACAGCACGACCATGTTCTCCGGAGTGATGACCTGCTGGGCCACCTGGTTGACCACCGTCGCGTTGAACTGCGGGAGGACCTGCTGGACCAGTTCATAGGCCGTCTTCGGGTCCATGTACGGCGTGCTGTCGAAGAAATTGCCGATGAGTTCCGGAACGAACTCGGCATTGGTCCGGGTGTCCGCCCGGTTGGCAGCAGTCTCATAGCCGGAGCGGATGTTCTCCTTGGCACGGGTCACTTCGTCTTCGCTGAAGCCGAAGCGTTTCATCTTCTCGATTTCAGTCAGGTACGCGGCCAGGGCGGGAAGGGCTTCGCCATCCCGGGCCACCACGCTGCCCATGACGACTTCCAGGGTCTCGCAGAGGTTGCCGATGCCCAGGTCCGCTATCAGGTAAGGGGCGTCCGCCTTGGCGGTGATGTCGCCGAAACGTTCGGCCATCACCTGGCCCACGATCTCTTTCAGCAGGTCCTGCATCAGGCCGACCGCCGTACTGTTGTATTCTTCCGGCATGGCCTCGCTCTTCCAGAGGATTTCCCAGTTGGTCGTCGTCTGTTCCGGATCGGTCAGGATTCCCACGAGCGGCTGCTGATTATCCGGGATGGTGATGACCTGCTTCGGCTGCGGGTTCTCCTTGGCCGGGATGTCGGCGAAAACCTCCGCCAGCTTCTTTTCGACATAATCCACATCCACATCACCAACCACGATGACGGCCTGGTTGCCCGGGTGGTACCAGGTCTGGTAGAAATTGACCAGGCTCTCCGGCTTGAAATTCAGCAGGTTCTCCTGGCTGCCGATCAGCGTGCAGCTGCCATATTTCGTGTCCCCGTAATAGTAGGGAAGACTCCGCTCGTGCAGGCGCCAGGCGGCGTTGCGGCGGGAACGGCGTTCCTCGACGATGACCCCGCGCTCCTTGTCGATCTCGACGGGATCGTTGGTCACGAAATGGGAGTAGTCATGCAGGATCAGCAGGCAGGTATCGATCACGCTCTGCCGGACCAGCGGGATGTTGTTGAGCATGTACTGGGTTTCCTCGACGCCGGTGGACGCATTGACATTTCCGCCGAAGGAGGCACCGATGCTCTGGAGCCAGTCCAGGATGCCCTTTCCCGGGAAATTCTTCGTCCCGTTGAAGCACATGTGCTCCAGGAAGTGGGCGAGTCCGTCCTGGTCTGGGGTCTCCTGGATGGCACCGACATTGGTGGCCAGGTAGAATTCCGCACGGCCCTGGGGCTTCTCGTTGTGACGGATGTAGTACGTTAAGCCATTGTCCAGCTGTCCTTTGCGGACGGCCGGGTCATTCGGGAGCTGCGGCATCTGCTGGGCCCCCAGGAAGAGGGAACCGGCGAGCACCGCAACGAAGGAAATGAAAAACTTCTTCATAGTTGGTCTTGTTTTCTGCAAATTTAGAAAAAATTATTGAAAAACAATAAATATTTAAATTATTTCAATGATTCTTGCAAAGATTGCCGCAGCAACTGGCAGACGGTCTTGCCCGCGAATTCGGGCAGGGGATTGAAGTGGATGTCAAAGGCGAAGTCCGGCAGGCGCACCGGCATCTGGAGGAGCGTACCCGCCGCGATCTCCTCCCGTACGGCGGCCTGCGGAACAATGCCCACCAGGCGGTCGGAACTGCGCACCAGGGTCTTGATTAGTTCGACCGAAGAGGAGCGGACCGCGACCCGGGCTTCGATGTCCGGGGTCAGGAAAGGGGCGTATGGTTCCCAGAGCGCAAAGTTGTTGGAGACATGGACGCCGGCGATGGTGGAGAAGGGCTTGGTCCCTTCCGCGAAGGCGGCCCTGGCGACCGAGCGGTTGAGGGAAGAGGCGACGACGGCGGCCTCCATGACCCCGACCAGCCGGCTCTCTCCTTCGAAGTCCATGGTCTTCGGACTCGGCGCCACCGTGATTTCCACATCCGCGTCCTGCGGCTTTCCGAAGTGGTTGCCGGGGATCTCTTCGGACGCCGGTTCCTCCACCGGCTCGAAGACGCTTTCCGCCATCGCCTCATGGGCGACATAAGGCTCGATGCGGAAGCCCAGTTCCGGGTGGGCCGCATGCAGGGAGGCCAGGGCGCGGGGGATCAGGTAGGAGGCGGCGACGGGATCGGCCGCGATGCGGACCGGCCGGTTGACGGTCATCCGCCCTTCGGCCCCGAACATGGCATCGGCTGCATCATACCAATATAATATACGCGCGGCGTACTCGCGGAAGGCCCGGCCCTCGGCGGTCAGGTAGATCTCTCCCTTGGCCCGGGTGAACAAGGTCGCGCCTACCTGCTTCTCCAGTGTCGTGATGTTCTGGCTGACAGCGGGTTGCGAGATGCCGAGCTGCCGGGCGGCACCGGTGAAACTGCCGGTCTCCGCGACGGTGAGGAATACCCTGAGTCTGAAATCTTCCAACATAATAAGGAATGCTTATACAAAGGTATAAAAAATATCCCACGGACCGTATGATCCGTAGGATAAATCAGGATTCCAGGAAGGATTATTCCTTGCCGGAGAGGCGCTTGTAGGTGTTGTAGCGCACCTTCGCGAATTCCTCGGTCAGCGACAGGAGTTCCTGCGCACGCTCCGGGAAGAGCTTGTAGAGGGATGCGAAGCGGACCTCACCCTTGAGGAAGTCCTGGAACTTGCTCCAATCCGGCTCCTTGCTGTCGAGGCTGAACGGGTTCTTGCCCTGGGCCTCGAGGGTCGGGTTGTAGCGATACAGGTGCCAGTAACCGCACTCGACGGCGAGCTTCTCTTCCTTCTGGCTCAGGCCCATGCCCGCCTTTAGGCCGTGGTTGATACACGGGGCGTAGGCGATAATCAGGGACGGACCGTCATAAGCCTCGGCTTCCTTGATGGCGTTCAGGTACTGGACCGGGCTGGAACCCATCGCGACCTGGGCGACATAGACATAACCGTAGCTCATGGCCATCATGCCGAGATCCTTCTTGCGGATCTTCTTGCCGGAAGCGGCAAACTTGGCGATGGCGCCGGCCGGAGTAGCCTTGGAAGACTGGCCGCCGGTGTTGGAGTAAACCTCGGTGTCGAGAACCAGGATGTTGATGTTCTCACCGCTGGCGATGACATGGTCGAGGCCGCCGTAACCGATATCGTAGGAGGCACCGTCACCACCGAAGATCCACTGGCTGCGGGACGGGATGAAGTGCTTGTATTCGAGGAGCTTGGTGCAGACTTCGCAGCCGCATTCCTTCATCATCGGGACGAGTTTGTCGGCCACCTCGCGGGTGATCGCGGCATTCTCGCGGTTCTCCAGCCACTTGGTGAAGAGTTCCTTCATCTCGGCGGAGCAGCAGTCGCACTCGAGACCCTTCTGCATCCAGGCGGCAACGGTCTCACGGGCACGGTCGGAACCGAGCTTCATGCCGAGGCCGAATTCGCAGAAGTCCTCGAACAGGGAGTTGGCCCATGCCGGACCGTGGCCCTGTGTGTTGGTGCAGTACGGGGAGGCCGGGAAGGAGGCACCGTAGATGGAGGAGCACCCCGTCGCGTTCGCGATCATCATGTGGTCGCCGAAGAGCTGGGTGATGTTCTTGATGTACGGGGTCTCACCGCAACCGGCGCAGGCACCGGAGAACTCGAAGAGCGGCTGGGCGAACTGGGCGTTCTTGACGTTAGCCGCCTTGTTGACCGCATTCTCCTTGTAACCGATCTTGCTGTGCAGGTAGTTGAAGTTGTCCTGCTCGGCCTGCTGGCCTTCGAACGGGACCATGACAAGGGCTTTCTCCTTGGCAGGGCAGACATCGACGCAGTTACCGCAGCCGGTGCAGTCGTCCACGGAGGTGGCGAGGGCGAACTTGTACTCCTTGAGGGTGGCGTTGCCCTGTTTCATCTTCAGGCTGGCCGGAGCGGCGGCAGCCTCTTCCTCGGTCAGGAGGAACGGGCGGATTGCGGCGTGCGGGCAGACGAAGGCGCAGGTGTTGCACTGGATACAGTTGTCCGGGATCCAGGACGGGACCATGACGGCGACGCCGCGCTTCTCGTAAGCGGAGGTGCCGGCGGGCATCGTACCGTCGGCGTACGGCATGAAGGAGCTGACCGGGAGGGTGTCACCCGCCTGGGCGTTGACGATGTCGGCGACCTTCTTGACGAACTCGGGAGCGAAGCGGTCCTTGTTCGGGTTCTCGAACTTCGCGGTGATCTCGGCCCACTCGGCCGGGACGGCGACCTCGGTGTACTCACCGCCGCGGTCGACGGCCGCATAGTTCATGTTGACGACGTTCTCGCCCTTCTTGCCATAGCTCTTGACGATGGCGTCCTTCATGTACTTGACGGCGTCTTCGTACGGGAGGATGCCGGTGATCTTGAAGAAGGCGCTCTGGAGGATGGTGTTGGTCCTTCCGCCGAGACCGATCTCCGCAGCGATCTTCGTCGCGTTGATGATGTACAGCTTGATGTGCTTGCGGCCGATGACGGCCTTCACGTTGTCAGGGATGCGCTTGATGGTCTCCTCTTCGTCCCAGAGGCTGTTGAGCAGGAGGCTGCCGCCTTCCTTGATGCCCTTGAGAACATCGTACTTGGTCAGGTAGGACGGGACGTGGCAGGCGACGAAGTCCGGGGTCGAGACCAGGTAAGGGGCCTTGATCGGGAGGTCGCCGAAGCGGAGGTGGGAGCAGGTGTAACCGCCGGACTTCTTGGAATCATAGTCGAAGTAAGCCTGGCAGTACTTGTCGGTATGGCTGCCGATGATCTTGATGGTGTTCTTGTTGGCACCGACGGTACCGTCGCTGCCGAGGCCGTAGAACTTGCACTCGGTGGTGCCCGGCTTCACGATGGAAACCTCGCTCTTGATCGGCAGGGACTTGAAGGTCACGTCGTCGACGATGCCGATGGTGAAGTCGGTCTTCGGCTCGCGGGCCTCGAGATTGTCATACACGGCGATGATCTGGGCCGGGGTGGTGTCCTTGGAGGACAGACCGTAACGGCCGCCGATCACGAGCGGCTGCTTGTCCTTGCCCTGGAAGAGGGTCTTGACATCGAGGAAGAGCGGTTCGCCGAGGGCACCCGGTTCCTTGGTGCGGTCGAGGACGGCAATGCGCTTGACGCTCTTCGGGAGGACCTTGAGGAAATATTTCTCGGAGAACGGACGATACAGGTGGCAGGTGATGAGGCCGTACTTGCGGCCGCGCTCTGCGAGGTAGTCGATGGTCTCCTTGATGGTCTCGGTGACGGAACCCATGGCCACGATGATGTTCTCGGCATCCTCGGCGCCAGAGTAGGAGAACGGACGGTACTCACGGCCGGTCAGCTCGCTGATCTCGCCCATGTAGCGGGCGACGATGTCCGGAACGGCGTCATAGTACTGGTTGCGGGACTCGCAGGCCTGGAAATAGACGTCCCCGTTCTGGGCGGTACCGCGGGTAACGGGGGCATCCGGGCTCAGCGCACGCTGGCGGAAGTTCTCGAGGGCCTTGGTGCTGACCATGTCGCGGAGGGCGTCCTCATCGAGGGCCTCGATCTTCTGGATTTCGTGGGAAGTACGGAAACCGTCGAAGAAGTGGAGGCACGGGAGGCTGCTCTTGTTGGCGGCCAGGTGGGCGACGGCGGCGAGGTCGTGGGCCTCCTGGACGGAGCCGGATGCGAGGAGGGCGAAGCCGGTCTGGCGGCAGGCCATGACATCCTGGTGGTCACCGAAGATGGACAGCGCATGGGTGGCGAGGGTACGGGCGGACACGTGGAAGACGGCCGGAAGCATTTCGCCGGCGATCTTGTACATGTTCGGGATCATGAGGAGCAAACCCTGGGAAGCGGTGTAGGTCGTGGTGAGTACGCCAGCCTGGAGGGAGCCGTGGACGGTGCCGGCGGCGCCGGCTTCGCTCTGCATTTCGGTGACCTTTACGGTTTCACCCCAGAGGTTCTTCTTTCCGTGGGCGGCCCACTCGTCGATGTTCTCAGCCATCGGAGAGGATGGTGTGATAGGGTAGATCGCGGCGTGCTCACTGAAGAGATACGCGATGTTCGCAACCGCGGTATTACCGTCACAGGTGATGAATTTCTTTTCTTTAGCCATAATGTGTTAAAGGGGTTTATGTGATATTGTGTATTGGCTGTTAAAGGGTTGTGAGTCCTTCGATCGTCACGGCGGCGCCGGCCGTCCGCTTGACCAGGCCCTGCAGCACCGTGCCTGGGCCGATCTCCATGAAGTACTCCGCGCCGTCGGCGACCATCGCCTTGACGCTCTGGGTCCAGCGGACCGGGGAGGTGAGCTGCTTGAGAAGGTTGGCCTTGATGACCTGCGGGTCGGTCTCCGCCTGGGCGGTCACGTTCTGGTAGACCGGGCACTTCGGGGCCTTGAAGGCCGTCTGCTCGATGGCCTGGGCCAGCTCGACGCGGGCAGGCTCCATGAGCGGGGAGTGGAAGGCGCCGCTGACGGCCAGCGGGAGGGCCCGCTTGGCACCGGCTTCCTTCGCCTTGACACAGGCGGCTTCGACCGCTTCCTTCGCGCCGGAGATCACGACCTGACCGTCGGAGTTGTAGTTGGCGGCGACGACCAGCCCGTCGACGTCGGCGCAGATCTGCTCGACCGTCTCATTGGGGAGGCCGATGATGGCGGCCATGGTGCCGGGAACGGCCTCGCAGCATTTCTGCATGGCGCTCGCACGGACCGCGACCAGTTTCAGGGCATCTTCGAATTCGATGGCCCCGGCGGCCGCAAGGGCGGAAAATTCGCCGAGGGAGTGACCCGCGACCATGTCGGGGTTGAAGCCCTCATAGCAGGCGGCCAGGACGACCGAGTGTAGGAAAACGGCAGGCTGGGTGACCTTGGTGGCCTTCAGGTCTTCGGGCGTGCCTTCGAACATGATGTCCGTGATGCGGAACCCCAGGACCTCGTTGGCCCGCTCGAGCATTTCTTTCGCTTTGGGATTGTTCTCGTATAAATCTTTGGCCATGCCCGGGAATTGCGAGCCCTGACCAGGGAAAACGTAGGCTTTCTTCATAAATCTTTACTTCGTAAAGGACAATTTGCGTACACGATTTTGTCAAGTCCACAAATGTAGTCAATTTTATTGGCAAAACCATCCGTTCCGGAAATAATCCGTATCTTTGCCGCCGTTTTTTTAACCGTCGGTTCCATGTGGTGGGCATTGGCATTCTTATCGGCAGCCCTGCTGGGCTTTTATGACTCTTTCAAGAAAGCATCCTTGAAAGACAATGCCGTCATCCCCGTGCTGTTCCTCAATACCCTCTTTTCCAGCCTGATCTTATTGCCGTTCGCAATCCGCAGCGGCTGGGGCGGATGGGATGTCCAGCGGCTCATCCTGTTGAAATCCTGCATTGTGCTGGCCTCCTGGCTGGCGGGTTATTTCGCGATGAAACACCTGCCGCTGACGATTGTCGGGCCGGTCAATGCGACGCGTCCGGTGCTGGTGCTCATCGGGGCGATGCTGATTTTCGGCGAGCGGCTCAACACCTGCCAATGGATCGGTGTCCTGCTGGCCGCGGTCTCGTTCTTCCTGCTGGGACGGAGCAGCCGCCGGGAGGGGATTGATTTCCGGTCCGACCGGTGGGTCTTCTGCCTGGTCCTGGCTGCCGTCATCGGCGCGGCCAGCGGTCTGTACGACAGATACTTGATGGCTCCGTCGGATCGCGGCGGCGCCGGTCTCGACCGCCTGCAGGTCCTATCCTGGTACAACATCTACCAAAGCTGGATGATGGGCATCGTCCTGCTGACCCTCTGGCTGCCCCTGGCCCGCCGCTCATGGGCGGGACGGAAACAAGTTTCGGTGACCCCCTTCAGATGGAGTTGGACAATACCGTGTATCAGCCTGTTCCTCTGCGGCGCCGACTTCGTCTACATGTGGGCCCTCACGGACCCCGATGCCCTCATTTCTGTCGTATCCATGATCCGCCGCGGCAGCGTCGTTGTCAGCTTCCTCTTTGGCGCCCTGGTCTTCCGCGAGAAAAACCTCCGCGCGAAAGCCCTCGACCTCGCCCTCGTCCTGCTCGGCATGTTCTTCCTCTACCTCGGTTCCCGTTAGTTCTTTTTTCCTCTACCACGGTTCCCGCTAACCTGCATCTTCGCCACTTCCGTCTGCATCGTCTGTCAAAGGGTTTGTACAGAAAAACCTGTCTCCACTTAGGTATTTTTGTACAAACCCGGCACAAAAACGCAGAAAATAGGGATAGACAGGAGGGTTTGTACACGAAAAACCCCGTGTGGGAGCGTTGGGTTGTACAAACCTCAAAAGAGCCGTCGGGCGAATAAACGAAAAAACTATTTGCGGGATTTTAGGAAATTTGTATATTTGCAGTCCCTTTTCGCCCCTGTAGTTTAAAGGATAGAATTTCAGATTCCGGTTCTGACGGTCCCGGTTCGATTCCGAGCGGGGGTACAAAGGAAAAGCGAGACGCGCCTGCGTCCCGCTTTTTTTTCTTGTGGAAAGAGTGTGCACGTTTCAGCGTTCGGATGGACTCAGGAATTCTCCTTGATCCAGCATTTGTCGACTTTCAGGTTGCCGTCTCGTTCCACGAAATGGTAGAAGGCCATGCTGTCAAAGACGTCCCGGCTGCCGTCCTTGCGGGTGACCACATGCCACGAGTGGATCGCCGCCCAGTCGTCGCTCGTCAGGATGTTGTAGACCTTGACACGCTGGATATCCTTTTCCTCAAGCAAAGCCTTGGCATTCGCCCTAAGTCCTTTAAGGTCAAATGACTCATCGTTGTATCCATAGGCGACATCCTCCGTAAAGAAGGTCCCGGTCCAGCCGGCCCAGGCGGCATATCCCCGGTTCCAATTGTCCAGGTCCTGAAGCAGCATCTCCTTCATCCTTTGTGCCTTCTCTCCCTTGATCTCGGTCGGGAACTGCACCGGATACTTCTCTTCCAGGTTGCCGGTCTCCGAGAGCCGGATCGACAGGATATCGTCCATCATTTTCTGCTGCGCGGCTTTCTCTTCGTCCGAGATGAAACCCAGGAGACCGGTATAGCTGTCACCCTTGATGCCGCCCCAGCCTTCGTCGACCTTCATTCCCTTTTCACCGAAATCCTTGAACCGGACGAACTCCGTGACCGGAACATCGTGGATCTCATTGGTTTCCATGTTCCGGTGCGTCGTCTGGTACCGGATGGCGGTCCAGTTCCCGCTGATGATCATGTTGTCGAAATCACCCATCTGGATGTCCGTCCGCTTCAGGGTGATGTTCATGGACTGCTGGTACTCCGCCAGGGTCATCCGGACGCCGTTGACGTTGTAGATGGATTCAGGGGAATAGAGCACGCTGCCCCAGTTCTTCCAGGCATCGAATCCTTCATTCCAGCAGTTGAACCCGTTGAGCATCCGGTTCTGGATTCCCTTTTCCTCGGACATCGTGGCGGGAGTCGGGAAGGTGATGGGGAATCTCTCAAGCAGCGTCGCCGTCTCGATGTTATAGGCCGGATCCGTCTCAATGACATAGGTCCCGTTCCCGGATTGCGCGGTTTTCCGGTTTCCGCAGCTGACGGTTGCCATAAGGACCAGTCCCACGAGGGTAAATTTGATAGCTTCTTTCATCGTCTCTTGCTTTATGTTCTTCGAGCCGCGGCTGCGTTTTTTCGGATGCCTTGGCTTTTCCTGGCACAAAGATATGCCAAGAATGACCCCGATGAGGCCCTTTTTAGACGAAAGCCCCGTTTCTTTCGACGAATCCGGACGGAACGATGAACATATGCCACCTCGATATAAAAACTTAAAGAACGCTGTTAACCGTTTGGTGGTATTCCAGCCTTGGTCGCTGTTCTTTATGCCCGTGTTAATGCGAGGGTAAAGAACACAAGAAGTCATTTTAGGTGGGCAAGGATGGGCTGGGTGTTCTTTATCTTTTCGAAGCGGAGCGGGAAGTCGGAGCGAAGAGCATTTCGGCAAAAGCGTCAACGATAAACTGTTTCATAAGCGAAGCTGCAAGTAGATCCAACGATAAACATTCCGTTAAAAAATGCATGTTTCTGAGAAGAATATCGTACATTTGCTTACGCTGAAACCGCTTGTGTCAGGATGACTTCGGATAAACCCAAATACCATTCGTTCTCCGGACGGCTGACCCGCCGGATCGTGCTGCTGATGCTCGCCATCATGGCCATCATTTCCGGCTTTTCCCTCCTGTTCACACTGGCCGGGATGAGGACCATGACGGAGCTCCATTGCAAAGACCTGCTGCAGCTGACCAACGAGCGGGTTTCTTCCATGCTCAATGCCGTCCAGGTGTCCACCATCAACAATGTCGACGAAGTCTCCAAGCACCTGAAGAAACCGGAAGATGTCTTTGATGCCATGGAAAGCGAGCTCCGCCTGAATCCGCACATCATCGGCAGCGCCCTCGCCTTCGTCCCGGATTTCTTTCCGTCGGAGGGTCACTGGTTTGAACCCTATGTCCTGCGCAAGGAGGGTGCGAAGTTCGAACGGTCGCAGATCGGATCCGCGATTCATGACTATTTCCAATCCGACTGGTACCGCGGGGCCCTGGAATCGCCGGGCGGCTATTGGTCGGATCCGTTTTTCGACGAAGCCGGCGCCAAAGCCATGATCTGTACCTTCGCGGTTCCCGTCAAGGCGCAGGACGGGGCGGCGGTCGGCGTCTATACTTCCGACGTTTCGCTGGACTGGCTGGACCGTGAGCTCCGGGAACTGGACGACGATATCCTGAAGGAGGCCTATTCCTATATGAGCTTCGATAAAGACCGTTACGACGATACGTATATTTTCATCCTGGGCCGCAACGGCAAATACATCGCCCATCCGGACAGTACCCGCCTCCTCCTGGGGAGTTATTTCGACTACGTCGGAAATGACAAGACGGGCCGGTATGAGCACATCGGAAAGCAGATGCTGGCTGGGGAAAGCGGCTCTGAACGGGCCCTGGTCGACGGCAGGGATTCCCATGTTTTCTTCGCCCCGCTGACCGCCACAGGCTGGTCCATCGGCATCGTCGTCCCCACCCAGGCCCTGCTCATCCCCGGCCAGGCCATCGGCACCATACTCATCCTGCTGATGATCCTCGGCCTGCTGGTCCTTTCGTTCTTTACCTATTACTCGATCCGGAAATCGGCCAAGCCGCTCGGCGCCCTGGCAGAATCCGCCGGGGAGGTGGCGCAGGGACATTTCCATACGCCGCTCCCGCGCATGTGGAACCACGATGAAATCCACTATCTGAGGGATTCGTTCGAGAACATGCAGCACTCGCTGGTGCGGTATGTCAATGAACTGAAAGCCACGACGGCCCAGCAAACCGCCATCAAGAGCGAACTCGATATCGCCCGCAGCATCCAGATGGAAATGCTGCCCAAGAAATTCCCCGCGGAGGCGGCCCTGGACATGTATGGCCTGGTCCATCCGGCGAAGGCCGTCGGCGGCGACATGTATGATTTCCTCCTGCGGGACGGACGTCTGTTCTTCTGCATCGGCGACGTCTCCGGGAAGGGCGTCCCCGGCGCCCTCTGGATGGCCCTGACCGGGTCAAAATTCCATACCCTGGCCGCCAGCCAGGACGATCCGAGCCAGATCGTAACCACGTTGAACCAATCCCTGGCCTCCGGCAACGAGTCCATGATGTTCGCGACCTTCTTCGCCGGCATCCTGGACCTGAAAACCGGACGGTTGCAATTCTGCAATGCCGGCCATGACAACCCCATCGTCCGTACCGGGAAAGAATCCCGGTTCATGGATGTCACCCCCAACGTCCCGCTTGGGGTGGACGCCGGCTGGGACTATAAGACACAAGAAGTTGCGCTGGCACCCGGAACGACGCTCTTCTTCTATACCGACGGACTGACCGAGGCGGAAAATGTCCACCATGAACAGTTCGGCCAGGAACGGCTCCTGGACACCCTGCGGGCTGCGCCCCTCCAGGCCGAGGCCCTGGCCGGCGCCGTGCTCGATGCGGTCCACGTTTTTGTCGGCAAAGCCGAGCAGAGCGACGACCAGACCCTGCTTGCCATTTGCTACAAAGGAAACTGATTGACAAACATTTAACTATACCGATATGAAAAAGATGATGCTCCTATCCTGCCTGGCGGCAGGACTGCTGACCGCTTGTGGTTCCGGCGGGAAAAGCCCGCAGGCCGACGCCCCTCATTTCCTGATCGGCTTCCAGCTCTACAGCGTCCGCACGGACCTGGCGAAAGACTTCTACGGCACCCTGAAGAAGGTCCGCGAGATGGGCTATGACGGGGTGGAGTTCTACAATGAGTTCTACGGCCACAGCCCCGTTGAGGTCAAGGCCATCTGCACCGAACTCGGCCTCATCCCGTTCTCGAACCATGTGCCCTTCCAGACCATGCTCGACGACCTGGACCAGGTCATCCGGGACAATACCGTCCTCGGTGTCCAGTACATCGCCTTCCCGTACATGGACGGTCCCAGCCGCCCGGCCAACAATCCGGAACGCTTCAAGGAAACCGCCGCCAGGATCGCGCAGATCGGTGCTGAAGTCCGGGAATCCGGCATCCAGCTGCTCTACCACAACCACGATTTCGAATTCGCCAAACTGCCCGACGGAACGGTCGGACATGACTACCTTTTCGCCAACTCGGCCCCGGAAGACCTTCAGGTCGAGCTGGATGTCTGCTGGTCCGATTATGCCGGCTTCCCGCCGGCTGAATTGATTACCCGCTATGCCGGCCGCATTCCGGTCATCCACCTGAAAGACTACTTCAAAGAAGGGGACATGGGCGGCGATCCCTATTCCCTGATCGGCGTCTCCAAGGAAGAGGCCGCCAAGAGCGGCCGCGGCACCTTTGAATACCGTCCCGTCGGCACGGGCCTGGTCGACATCCCCGCCGTCATCGCCGCCAGCGCCGCGAGCGGTGTCCGCTGGATCTGCGTCGAGCAGGATGAGCCCCGCGCCGGAGCCCGGGACCGCTTCGAGGGCCCGGCCGAGAGCGCCCAGTATCTGAAAGCCAACGGACTGCTGTAAATCATTGCCTTATGAAAAGAATCGGACTGATTGGCTGCGGCAAGATCGCCCAGATCCGTCATATCCCCGAATTGGCGGAACACCCCGGCGCCGTCATCGCCGGTTACTACAATCCCACCCGTTCCCGCGCGGAACAGATGGCTGCGAAATATGGCGGAAAGGTCTATCCCGACATCGACGCCATGCTGGCGGATCCCCAGGTCGATGCCGTCGTCATTTCCCTGGCGAATCAGGCCCATGCCTCTGTGACGATCCAGGCCCTGCAGGCCGGGAAAGATGTCCTTTGCGAGAAGCCCATGGCCACGACCCTCGAAGAATGCAAGGCCATGATGGAAGCGGCCCGGACCACCGGCCGGATGCTGCTCATCGCCCAGAACCAGCGGCTGACCCAGGCCCATCAGGCTGCCCGCAAGATGATTGCAGGAGGCGCTGTCGGAAAGGTGCTTACCTTCCGCACCACCTTCGGCCACGGCGGCCCTGAGGGGTGGAGCATCAACCCCGGGAAGGGGACCTGGTTCTTCAACAGGGACGCGGCCGCGATGGGTGCCATGGCCGACCTCGGCATCCACAAGACGGACCTGATCCAGTACCTCCTCGGCCGGAAGATCACCGGCGTATCCGCCCTCTTCGCCACCCTCGACAAGACCGGGCCGGACGACAAGCCCATTCCGCTCGAAGACAACGCCGTCTGCCTGTACCGGATGGAAGGGGGAATCGTCGGTACGATGACCGCTAGCTGGACCTACTATGGCGAAGAAGACAATTCCACGGTGATCTACGGAACGGAAGGCATCCTGCGGATCTATGACCGGCCCGGCATCCCGATGCAGTGGATCCGCAAGGACGGGAATATCCGGAACATGGACGTAGAAACCATCCAGACCAATGACAACCAGACCCGGTCCGGCATCGCAGACGCGCTGATCGAGGCCCTGGAAACGCGGGACGAGGGACCGCTGGCCGCCGCCACCGTCCTCCCGGCTATGAAGGCCGTCTTCGCCGCGCTTAAGAGCAGCGAAGAAGGACGTTTCATAGAAATATAGGTTTATCCCCAGACTTCGCGGGCGACTTCCTGGACCAGGCGGAGCTTGGCCCACTGGTCTTCTTCGGTCAGTTTGTTGCCGATTTCGCAGGAGGCGAAACCGCACTGCGGACTCAGGCAGAGCCGGTCCAGCGGCAGGTACTTCGCGGCCTGGCGGATGCGGTCGGCGACGATGCTCTTGAACTCCAGTTTCGGGGACTTGGTCGTGATCAGGCCGAGCACCACCATCTTGTCGCCCGTCACGTGCGCGAGGGGCTCGAACCCGCCGGAACGCTCGTCGTCGAATTCCAGGAAATAGGCATTGACATTCTCTTTCTCAAAGAGATACGCAGCCACTTTGTCATAGGCACCCCGGTTCGCGTAAGTCGAATGGTAGTTGCCCCGGCAGACGTGCGTATTGATGAACAGGTCCGCCGGCTTGCCTTCGATCACCCGGTTGTTGAGGTCCAGATGGGTCTGCTTCACCCGCTCCAGCCCGGCCTCGTCCGTGCCGAAGAACTGCGTCGCGATCGGATCCACGAGCATGCCCCAGGTGCAGTCGTCCAGCTGAAGCCGACGGCAGCCCGCCGCATACAGCTGGGCGATAAACGCCTTATAGACAGCGACCAAATCCTCGCACAGGGCGTCCCGGTCGGCGTAGAACTGTTTCGTATGGCCCCAGGCGAACGGCATCGCCATCTGGGCCATGAACTGGGCCGGTGCCGGGATGGTCAGTTTCGCTTCGGCCTCGGGGCCGGCCAACGCGCTGACGAACCGGAAATGCTCCACGAAAGGATGCTCCCCGGCCAGGCCGAGCCGGCCGGTCAGGAAGGTATCGTCGATCATCGCCTGCTCGCCGTGGAAGGGGAGTCCGGTCTTGGTCGGGGCATGGCCCACGCCTTCAAATCCCCACATGAAATCCAGGTGCCAGGCCTGACGGCGGAATTCACCGTCGGTAACAACATGGAATCCAAGCTCTTTCTGCTTGGCGACAAGGGCGCGGATGGCCTCGTCTTCGACGGCTTTCAACGCTTCGGCGGAAAGCTCGCCGGCGGCGTGGCGGGCGCGGGCGTCCTTCAGGACTTGCGGACGGAGGAAACTGCCGACAAAGTCGGCGCGGAAGGCGGGTGTATTCATAAGCTTCGTTCGTTTTTGTGGAATCATTCCGGATTTTACGGTTTGCCGGGAGCAAAAATAGCAAAAAAAACGTATATTTGTTGGAACGGACCAAAAAACGGAACCATGATTAAAGCACAAAACTTAACCCTTCTGGCCCTGGCCGTCCTTTCCCTGCTGGCTTGCAGTCCCAAAAACGAGCCGGCCGCCAACCGGGCGGAACAGGTTGTCGCCGCCCTGCATGATCCTGATTCTAAATACGTTGTCGTTGTCGCGCACCGCGGCGACTGGCGAAACTATCCGGAGAATTCCATCCCCGCCATTGAATCCGTCATCCGCATGGGGGTCGATGTCATAGAACTGGACCTCAAGATGACCAAAGACAGCGTCCTGGTGCTCCACCATGATCCGACCCTCGACCGCATGACCACCGGCCACGGCCGCATCAGCGACTATACCTACGACGAACTGCTGCAGTTCGACCTCAAGACCGCCCATGGCGCCGTCAAGCCCGGCCTCAAGGTCCCGACCCTCCGCCAGGCCCTCGAAGTCTGCAAGGACCGGATCGTCGTCAATGTCGACCAAGGCTATGACTATTACGATAAAGTCCTGGAAATCACCGAAGAACTCGGCGTGACCAACCAGATCCTCATCAAGAGCGGCCACCCGCTGGACGTCGTCGAGGCCAAGATGGCCGAGCACTCGGACAACCTGATGTACATGCCGGTGGTGACCGTCGCCGCGCCGGACAAGATGACCGTTTTCCATGAATACATCGCTCCCGACGAGCCGCAGCTTGCCTATGAGCTTTGCTTCGACCGCCTTGACGACAACGTCCGCTCAGCCGCGGCCGAAGTCCTCGCCGACGGCTCCAAACTCTGGGTCAATACCATCTGGGGCTCCCTGTGCGGTGGTTACGAAGACGACCTGGCCTTCGAAAGCGGCGACCCGGAAAAGGCCTACGGCCCCATCCTCGGGCTGGGCACCTCGATCATCCAGACCGACCGGCCCGAACTCCTGATCCATTACCTCGAACAAAAAGGAAGAAGATAGTATATGAAGAAACTTTTGACCCTTATCGCGGCTGCACTGATGCTGGCCGCCTGCGGTTCCAAGACCGTGCAAATGCCCTCCGACGCCCTTTCCCTGCGCAGCCCGGACGGGAAGCTCGAACTGAAGTTCGCACTGAATGCCGGCGTGCCGATGTATACCCTCGACCGTGCCGGCCAGGCCGTCATCCTGCCTTCCCGCATGGGATTCGAACTGTATGAAGGCGGGGCCAACCTGACGGAAGGCTTCACCCTGACGGGCTCCGAGTACAACACCTTCGACGAGACCTGGGAACCGGTCTGGGGCGAAGAGGCACAGATCCGCAACCACTACAACGAGATGCTGGTCACCCTCGAGCGCAAGCCGGTCGGCGACCCTGGCAACCAGTACGGCAAGGGCGAGGTCATGAAAGTCCGTTTCCGCCTCTATGACGACGGCCTGGGCTTCCGCTATGAATTCCCGCTGGAAAACAGCCTGACCTACTTCATGATCAAGGACGAGGTCACGGAGTTCGCCATGACCGGCGACCATACCGCCTGGTGGATCCCCGGCGACTATTCCACCCAGGAATTCACCCCGACCGAATCCAAGCTCTCGCAGGTCCGCCAGCTCTCCGGCAAGCCCCGCCTGAACGGCGGCTGGCCCAACACAGGCATCTCCCCGACGGCCGTCCAGACCGCCCTGCAGATGAAGACCGCCGAAGGCCTCTATATCAACATCCACGAGGCCGCCGTGCTCGACTACCCGACCACCAGCCTGGACATGGACGACCGCAACTTCGTCTTCCGCACCGCCCTGACCCCGGACGCCGAAGGCGTGAAAGGCCGGATGCAGGCCCCCTGCAAGACCCCCTGGCGTTCCGTCATGGTCTGCGAAAAAGCCACCGACGTGCTGGCTTCCCGCCTGATCCTGAACCTCAATGACCCCTGCGCCCTGGACGACGTTTCCTGGATCCACCCGGTCAAATACATGGGTGTCTGGTGGGAAATGATCACCGGCAAGAGCCAGTGGTCCTATACCAACGACTATCCGTCCGTCCAGCTCGGCGTCACGGACTATGCCCATTCCACCCCGCACGGCAAGCACGGCGCCAACAATGAGAATGTCCGCCGCTACATCGACTTCGCCTCCGAGAACGGCTTCGACGGCCTGTTGATCGAAGGCTGGAACGAAGGCTGGGAAGACTGGTACGGCAAGCAGAAAGACTACGTCTTCGACTTCATCACCCCGTATCCGGATTTTGACCTGCCGGCCCTCAACGCCTATGCCCACAGCAAGGGCATGCGCCTGATCATGCACCATGAAAGCTCTTCTTCCACCGTCAATTACGAGCGCTGGATGGAGCAGGCCTACGACCTCATGGACCAGTATGGCTACAACGCCGTCAAGAGCGGCTACGTCGGCAAGATCATCCCGTACGGCGAGTACCACTACAGCCAACCGATCATCAACCATTACCATTATGCCATCGTCGAGGCGGCCAAGCACCACATCATGGTCAACGCCCATGAGGCCGTCCGCCCGACCGGCCTGTGCCGCACCTGGCCGAACATGATCGGCAACGAAAGCGCCATGGGCACCGAGTTCCGCGGCACCATCCAGCCGGGTCATACGACCATCTTCCCGTTCACCCGCCTGCAGGGCGGTCCGATGGACTATACCCCGGGCATCTTCGAGACCGACATGTCCGTCACCGCGCCCGGCACCACCGGCAAGATGAACCATACGATCTGCAACCAGCTCGGCCTGTACGTGACCTTCTACAGCCCGCTGCAGATGGCCGCCGACCTCCCGGAGAACTACGCCCGCTTCATGGACGCCTTCCAGTTCATCAAGGATGTCGCCGTCGACTGGGACAAGTCCGTCTACATCGATGCCGAGCCGGGTGCCTACATCATTACGGCCCGTCATCCGAAACTCGAGACCCTGAACAAGGCCGCCGAGAGCACGGCTACCCTTGCGGATGCCCGCAAGGACATGATTACCAGCGCCGCACGCTTTGTCTACGGCCTCCCGGAAGGTGCTACCTCCCGCGACCTGGCCAAGGCCCAGCCGCATGATGTCTGGTATGTCGGCGGCATCACCGACGAGAACGCCCGCGAAGTGGCGGTCAAGCTCGACTTCCTGCAGCCCGGCGTCTCTTACGAAGCCACCATCTACGCCGATGCGGCGGATGCGGATTACGAGACCAATCCCCAGGCTTATACCATTAGCAAGCAGACGGTTACCTCCGAGACGACGCTGAACCTGCGGATGGCGCGCGCCGGCGGTTTCGCCGTCTCGCTGCGGTCCCTTTAAAATATGAAGATCCGATTGTTTTTTGCGGCGGCCCTGTTGGCCGCCGCTTGCAGTCCCGGTTTCGAGGTCTATGACCTCCGGTGCGAAGGCCTGGTTGAACCTTTGGCCATCGACAATACCCAGCCGCATTTCAGCTGGAAAATCGCCGCAGACCGGCCTATGGAACAGGGCGCCTGGCAGATCCAGGCGGCCTCTTCCGTGGCAGGACTGGATGCCCCCGCCCTGTGGGACAGCGGCAGGCAGGCTTCGGCCGACCAGGTCATGGTGCCGTGGGCGGGCCGTGAGCTGGCTTCCCGGGAACAGGGATGGTGGAGGGTCCGTGTCTGGGATGCTGCCGGAAAGGCTTCGAAGTGGAGCCGCCCGCAGCGTTTCGGCGTCGGCATCCTGGACTCCCTGCAGGGCGCCTATATCGGAGCCGTCCCGGGCGAAGGACGTTCGCCGCTGCTGCGCAAGACCTTTTCCCTGGACAAGCTGGGTGAGGCCCTGCTGCATGTCAATTCCCTGGGTTACCATGAGGCCTGGCTCAACGGCGAAAAGGTCTCCGACGCCGTCCTCTCTCCGGCCGTCTCCCAGCTGGATAAACGTTCATTGATCGTTACTTACGATGTATCTTCCCTGCTGAAAAAAGGCCGGAACGAACTGGTCATCCAGGCGGCCACGGGCTGGTACAAGCCCACCACCTTCGGGGCGGAATACGCCGGACCACTGGTACGGGCGGAACTGGACCTCGACGGCCGGCCGGTGGTCTGTACGGACGGTTCCTGGGAAGGTGCCTGGAGCGGCTACCGCGACCTGGGCGACTGGACGCCAAACCGCTTCGACGGGGAAGCCCTGGACGCCCGGGCGATCGGGCACCCTGAATGGGGCCCGGTGGAGGTTGTCGCCGTGAAGGGCATGAAGACCTCTCCGCAGGCCTGCGAGCCGACCGTTATCGTCGAAACCGTCTTGCCGGAAAGCGTTGAGCCAGACGGAGAGGGACGGTGGATCCTGGATTTCGGGCGGGTGTTGAACGGTATGCTGGACATCACGCTGCCCGCGCTCCCGGCGGAGCAGGCGGTGACCGCTTCTTTCAGCGATTTCCGTAACGAAGACGGCTCCTTCAACATTGGCAGCCGGAATGAATACATCGCCGACGGGACGGCCTTCCGTTTCGTCAACCGCTTCAACCACCATGTCTTCCGCTATGTCGTGCTGGAAAACTGCCCCGGCCGGCCAACGGAAGCCAAGGCCTTGCGGATCCGGACGGAGTATGTGCATACCGCCTCTTTCACTTCGGACGACGAGGACCTGAACCGGATCCACGACATGATCGCCTATACCCTGGACAACCTGACCTGGGGCGGCTACATGGTCGACTGCGGCAACATCGAGCGCCTCGGCTACGGCGGCGACGGCAATGCCTCGACCCAGACCCTGCAGATCCTGGGCGATGTGGCCCCGCTCTATGCCAACTGGCTGCAGGCGTGGGTGGATGCCCAGCGCGAAGACGGTGGCCTTCCCCATACGGCCCCGAATCCCTACAAGGCGGGCGGCGGCCCCTATTGGTGCAGTTTTCTGGTCCAGGCTCCGTGGCGGACCTTCGTCAATTACGGCGACCCCCGGCTGGTGGAACGCTGCTATCCGGCCATGCTCCGCTGGCTGGACTATGTCGATACCTATACGGTGGACGGCTTGCTGAAAGAGTGGCCCACCCCGCCGTACCGCTGGTGGTACCTGGGTGACTGGGCGGCCCCGCAAGGCGTTGACGTCCAGGATCCTGCCTCGGTCGACCTGGTCAACAACTGCGCCGTCGCCCAGTCCCTCCTGGACCTGGAACAGATGGCCCTCGTGCTCGGGAAACCGGCCGATGCGGCGGCGTTCCGGGATCGGTACGAAGCGTTGGCAGCCCGGATCCATGAAACCTTCTATCACCCGGAAACGGCTACCTATGCCTCCGGAAGCCAGATCGACCTGGCCTATCCGCTGCTGGTAGGCGTCGTCCCTTCCGATCGGAAGGCCGCGGTTATTCAGGCCCTGAAAGACCGGACCGCGACCGTCTACGGCGGCCACCTGGCTACCGGACTGGTCGGCATCCCGGTCCTGACGGAATGGGCCATTCAGGCCGGCGAATGCGACTGGTTCTACGGGCTGCTGAAGCAGCATGGCTATCCGGGCTACCTGTATATGCTGGACAACGGCGGTACCGGCACCTGGGAGCACTGGGACGGCGAACGCAGCCGCCTGCACAACTGCTTCAACGGCATCGGAAGCTGGTTCTACCAGGCCCTCGGCGGCATCATCCCGCTGGAGCCCGGCTACCGGAAGGTGCTGATCCAGCCCCAGGTCCCCGCCGGCGTGAACCGGGTGGAAGTGACCCAGGAGACCCCGTACGGACCGCTGACGGTGAGACGCAATGGCGCCCACCTGGAAGTGGATATCCCGGTGGGCGTCACGGCTGTAATAAACGGTAAGGATTACTTACACCACTGGTCGAGCCAGTCGAAGTAGCTGCGGTGCCAGAAGAGGGCATTCTGCGGCTGCAGGATCCAGTGGTTCTCTTCCGGGAAGACGATCAGTTTGGACGGAACGCCCATCATCTGGGCGGCGTTGAATGCGGCCATGCCCTGGTCGTACGGGATGCGGTAGTCCATCATACCGTGGATGCACAGGATCGGGGTGTGCCACTTGGTCACGTTCGCGGCGGGGGAGTTGGCATAGTGCCGCTGCGCCTTGGCCGCGCTGCTCCACGGGGAGCCCGCCTGCTGCAGGCCGCCGAAGGTCACGCCGTCGCCGGCAGGACCGGTCTGGCCCGGGGTGTAGGCATACGTGGAGAGGCCGCCGTTGTCGAAGTTCGGGAACCACATCTCCTCGGTCTCGTAGTACATGTACTTCTCGTCGAAGATACCCGCATGGGCGATGAAGCAGTCGAAGACATCGCCGTGGATGCCTGCCATGTAATAGGTTGAGAAACCGCCGTAGGAAGCGCCGCAACCGGCGAGTTTGCCGATGTACGGCTCCGCCTTGATCATCTTGGCGGCGCTCAGGTAGTCCTGCATGTTGAGGCCGATGTAGTCACCGGAGATCTGCTCGCACCACTCCTGGCCGAAGGCGGTGGTACCGCGGCGGTTCGGGAGTACGACGACATAGCCCTGGTTGCACATCAGGTCGTAGTTCCAGCGGTAGGACCAGCCCTGGGACAGGGTGCCCTGCGGACCGCCGAGGAAGATCTCGATGGCCGGGTAGGTCTTGGTCTCGTCGAATTCCGGCGGGAAGAGGACCCAGGTCAGCATCTTCTGGCCGTCCACGGTGTCGATCCAGCGGGCCTCGGTCTTGTGGGGCTTGAGCTGGCTCAGGAGGTGCTCATTCTCATGGGTGATCGCCTGGAATTTTCCATCCTTGACGCAGACCAGTTCGTTCGGGAAGTCCATCGAGCAGTAGGAGGCGAGCAGCGTGCCGTCTTCCAGGACGGCGAACGGGCTGTTGAAATCATACCAGGCATCCTCGGGGGTGAGGCGGACGATACCGGCCTCCCCGGCGTTGAAAATGCCTTGCAGGCCTTCTGCCAATGCGTTGAAATAGATGGACTTGCCGTCCGCGGCCCAAACCGGACCGGCGGCATTGTACTTGAAGTTCGCCGTCAGGTCCTTGATCCCGGTGACGGCCGGATTGGCGCTCTGGCCTTCGGAAGCTTCATTGAAAGCGAGATCGGCGGTCATCAGGCGGACCTTGTCGGCCTCGTATCCGTCGCGCTCCATGCTGAGCCAGGCGATCTTGCTGCCGTCGGGGCTCCAGACCGGGTCGGTGTCATAGCCGCCGCCGTCGGTGACCTTGGTGGTCTGGCCGGTGACGATGCCATAGATGTAGATGTCGGTATTGGTCGAGAAGGCGTACTGCTTGCCGCTCAGTTTCTTGCAGGCGTAGGCGATGTACCTTCCGTCCGGGCTCCAGGTCAGCTGCTCAGCACCGCCGTAGGGCTCCAGCGGAAGCTCGAACTTGACGTCAGGACCGCCGAGGATGTCGAGCATCCGGTCGGGGGTAATGATGCCGTTGGCGAAGTTGGCCACATAGGAGTGGGGGAGCTCGGTCACCCAGTGGTCCCAGTGGCGGTACATCAGGTCTTCGGTGACATAGGCCTTGGCCTTGTCGAGGGCCGGGTCGATGTCGGCCGGGGATTTGACGTTGGAGGGAACGGTGCTGACGAGGATGACCTGCTCCTGGTCCGGGGACAGCTGGTAGTCGCTGATGCCGTTGGGTACGTCGGTCAGCTGCGTCCTTTTCCCGAGTTTGTCACCCAGGAAGTCGGCTTTCCAGAGCTGGCCGCCCTGGAGGAAGAAGAGGCTCTTGCCGTCGCTGGACCAGCGGGCCGCGTTGATGGATTTCCCGTCGCGGGTCAGCTGGACCTTGCCGCTGCCGTCGGGATTGCAGAGGAACAGGTTCCGGCAGCTGCGGTTGTCGGCGATGCTGGTGTAGCTGACGCCGTAGAGGATCTTGCTGCCGTCGGGGGACAGCTGCGGGTCGGACAGGCGGCCCAGGGACAGCAGGACTTCGGGGGTCATGCGCCCGTCTTCGATGCGGAGGTCGGCCGGGCCGATGTAGGCGCCGTCGGTCTCCTGTTTGGGGTTGCAACTCATGATGCTCAATGCAGCGGCGGCCAGGGCCACCGCCAGTTTGGAGGATTTCATATATTATGGATTATATTGTTTGTATGCATCTTTCAGGGCCTGGCTGACCTGTTCGCGGACCGTGTCGGGACCAAGGACTTCGACCCGGCTGCCGAGGCGGCAGAATTCCATGATGACATCGTCGTCCGGCACCACCCGGATACGGAAAACGTTGTTGCGTACTTCTTTCTGGCTGCGGTGCAGGGGCAGGTCCCGCAGGTAGCGGGCCTCCCGCTCCGTCGCCCGGAATTCGATGTCTTCCGCCTTGCGGCCATCGGGCAGGTAGATGCCGAAACTGGTCGCGAAGGCTTCTTCCACGTCATAGTCTTCCGGCATCCTGAAGGTGCGGTCTTCCACGGTGATGTCCAGGATGCGGTCCAGCCCGTAGACCCGTTCGGCGCTGCGTTCCTCGCACCAGCCGACCAGGTACCAGCGGCGGGCGAATTCCTTGAGCGCATGGGGATGGACATGGAGCTCTTCCACGTCCTGGCGGGTGTATTTCCGGTACCGGATGACCACGACCCGGTCGCCCGTCATGGCCTCCATCAGCAGGGTCAGCCAGCGTTGTCCCGAGGGAACGTCCTCGACGCTGACCCGCCCGTTCAGGCGCTCTTTCCCGAGGGTGAGCAGGTTGTTGACGGTGAAGGTGTTGATCAGCCAGGCTTCGGTGGCGTCGGTGTCGGCGACATCTTCCGCATAGGGGACATGGTACCGGTTGGTCCGCCGGTCGCAGGTGATCCCGATGCCGAAGATCTGCTCGATGGCCTGCCGGTGGTTGTTGAAGGTCCGGCGGGAATAGTCCGTGCCCCAGCGAAGTTCCCAGGCCCGGGCGATTTCTTCGAGGAGCAGGCCGCGGCTCCCGGCCTTGATGAAGGTCTGGATCAGCCAGATGTATTTCTGTATCAGTTCTGTAACCATGAATTGGGCCCTTCGCTTAGAATGACATTTCCGTCCCCCGGACCGCCCGGATGATGCCGGTGCGGGTGCCGTGCAGTTCCGTGACCCCCGTATATTCGGCCAGCGCCACGGCGTTTTCCGGGGTGACGCCGCCGCCCGGCAGGATGATCGTCCTTCCGGCCGCCTGCTCGACCATTTTCCGGATCGTCTCACGGCCCGTCCAGGCGTCCGGCGCTCCGCCGGAGGTCAGCACGCGGTCCACCCCCAGGCTGATGACGTCTTCGAGCGCCTGGAAGATGTCCGGGGTCTCGTCGATCGCCCGGTGGAAGGTCACGCTGAGCCCGTAGGTCCGGGCCACGGACACCAGTTCGCGGCAGAGGTCGAGGTCCACGTTCCCTTCCCGGGTCAGCGCTCCGATGACCACCCCGTTCAGTCCGCAGTTCGCGCAATAGGCGATCTTGTAGAACATTTTCTCGATTTCCTTCTCATCGAAGACGAAATCGCCGCCGCGCGGGCGGATCAGGACATTGACCGGCAGCCCCTTGAGGGTTCCCGCCTCGTCGATGTCCGCATGGTGCGGGGACATGCCCCCGCAGCTCAGGTCATAGCACAGTTCGATCCGGTCCGTCCCGGCGATGACGGCCGCATACATGGCCGTAATGCTGTCACAACACGTTTCTACGATCATCCTCTCCTGTCTCAGTTACAGCCTTTTCTAGCTGATCCGGCTGTAATCATGTACCTTATATTTGTCTTTTCTCAATTCATAGAGCAGCCGCCCGTTCTCCGGACGCTCCAGCAGCGGATCCCGCTCCAGCACCTGCTCCGCATAGGTCCATGCCTCCGCGAGCAGCGCCCCGTCCCTGGCCAGCGACGCAATCGCCAGGTTGATCG
>JAFUUB010000012.1 GCA_017483985.1 Bacteroidales bacterium
AAAAGGAACGGGCGCGAGGTTTGCTACATCGGAAAATAATGACTACTTTTGTCTTGTAATTAATAACGGTATGACCTTGTCGCTCCTTGGCTTCCTCGGCATGTCCCTGATCGATGTCCTGGACATCCTGCTGGTCGCCCTCATCATCTTCGTCGTTTTCCGGTGGATCCGCAATTCCACCGCCCTGAACATCTTCCTGGCCATCATCGTGATCTATGTCATGGTGGTCATCGTCGATGCCCTCGGGATGAAGCTGATGAGCGCCTTGCTGGGGACCTTCGTGGACGTGGGCGTGGTCGCCCTGATCGTGATCTTCCAGCCGGAGATCCGGCATTTCCTCTTCCGGATCGGCAGCGAGATGAACCTCAGCGCCAAGGGCAGGGCCCTGCTGGGCCGGATCCTCGGGACCCGGACGCCCAAGATGGACTCCGCCGCCATCGACGAGGTGGCCGAAGCCTGCCGGACCATGTCCGACGAAAAGACCGGGGCCCTGATGGTCTTCCCGCATGGGGACAGCCTGGATTACATCATCGGCACGGGAGACCGGATCGACGCGACCATCAGCCGTCGCCTGATCATGAACCTGTTCTTCAAGAACTCGCCGCTGCACGACGGCGCCATGATCATCGGCGGAGGCCGCATCGTCGCCGCCCGCTGCACCCTCCCGATCACGGACCGGAGCGACATCCCGGCCAGTTTCGGCATGCGCCACAAGGCGGCGATCGGCATCTCCGAACAGACGGACGCCGACGTTATCGTGGTCTCCGAGGAGACGGGCAACGTGTCCTTCGTCCGGCAGGGAGAACTCCGTCATATCGAAAACATGAATGAACTGAAGCTCCTCCTGGATGCGGCCTTCACCGGCCGCGAGGAGCCTGTGGGAAAGAAAGAGTAAAGATTAGTAGTTGGAAGAGAAAACCTACATAGACAGCCGCCTGGAAGCCCAGCTCGGTTTCGACCGGGTGCGCCAGGCCATTGCCGACCGATGCAGCACCGCCTATGCGGCCCAGCGGGTGGCGGGAGAAACATTTATCACTTCGCCGCGGGAAATCCGCCGCCGGCTGCTCACCACCGACGAGATGCGCCTGATCATCCTCTTCGAGGAGAATTTCCCGACCAGCGGCTATATCGACTGCATCGATTTCCTGGAAGTCCTCGCCCAGGACGGCGCCAACATCGACCTGCATTCCCTGGGCAAGCTCCGGACCCTGCTGGAGACCCTCCGCAAGATCATGGCGTTCTTCGCCTCGGTCAAGGACGGGGTCTACCCGAACCTGGCCCGCATGACCGCCCACGTCGCCGTCTTCCCGGAAGTGCAGCAGCACATCGACCGGATCCTCGACCGCCACGGCAATGTCAAGGACACCGCGTCCGACCTGCTCTATGAAATCCGCAAGGCGCTCAAGGACAAGGAAGGCGCCATCTCCCGCCGGGCCGGTGCCATCCTCAAGCGCGCCCAGCAGGAAGGGATCGTCGACGCCGACGCCGCGGTCGCCGTCCGCGACGGCAAGCTGCTGATTCCGGTCAGTTCCGCCCATAAGCGCAAATTGCCCGGCTTCGTCTGGGACGAATCCTCCACCGGCAAGACGACCTTCATCGAGCCGGCCGAAATCATCGAACTGGAAAACGAAATCGCCGAACTCCATTTCGCCGAAACCCGGGAGATCTTCAAGATCCTCTCCGATTTCAGCGACTTCGTCCGCCCGTATGTGCCGGAACTGATCGCCGGCGCCCGCTGCGTGGGCGAACTGGATTTCGTCATGGCCAAGGCCCAGACGGCCCTGGACTATATCGCCGGCATGCCGGTCCTCTCCGAAAACGGGGAGATGAACCTCCGCAAGGCCCGGCACCCCCTCCTGGAAAAGGCCCTCCGCCGCGAAGGGAAGCCCATCGTCCCGCTGACCGCCTCCCTGACCCCCGCCAAGCACATCCTGCTGATCTCCGGCCCGAACGCCGGCGGCAAGTCCGTCTGCCTGAAGACCGTCGGCCTGCTGCAGTACATGTTCCAGTGGGGCATGCTGATCCCGACGTCCGAGACCTCCGAGATGAACATCTTCGACCGGATCATGGTCGACATCGGCGACGGCCAGTCCATCGACAATGACCTGAGCACCTACAGCTCGTTCCTCGACGCCATGAAACAGATGCTCGCCCAGGCCGACAACCGGACCCTGGTGCTGATCGACGAATTCGGATCGGGTACCGAACCGGCGGCGGGCGGCGCCATCGCCGAGGCCATCCTCGCCGAACTGGACCGCAGGGGCGTCTACGGCGTCATCACGACCCATTATACCAACCTCAAGCTCTACGCCTCCCGCGAAGGGGACTGCGGGGTCATCAACGGCGCCATGCAGTTCGACGCCAAGAACATCGTCCCGCTCTTCAAACTGGAGATGGGCCTGCCCGGCAACTCCTTCGCCTTCGAACTGGCCCGCAAGATGGGCCTCCCGGAGGCCATCATCAAGGACGCCGAGTCCCGCGCCGGAGAAGAATACGTCGGCATCGAGCGCAACCTGCGCAAGATCGTCCGCAACCGCCGCGCCCTCGACGAGAAGCTCGAGAAGATCCGCCACACCGACAAGACCCTCGAGAACATCACCGACCGCTACCAGAAAGAGCTCGAGGACATCAAGAAGACCCGCAAGGAAATCATAGACCAGGCCCGCCAGGAAGCCGAAGGCATGGTCAAGGAAGCCAACAAGCGCATCGAAAAGACCATCCGCGAAATCAAGGAGAACCAGGCCGAGAAAGAGAAGACCCGGGAAGTCCGCCGCGAGCTGGGCGACTTCATGAGCATCCTCGCCCAGGGCCGCCAGCGACAGGAAAAGAACCGCGAGGACTATGTCGAAGGCAAGCTCAAGCAGCTCTCCGACCGGCGGGAACGGGAAAAGGCCCGCAAGGCCCGGCGCGGCGAGGCCGTCCCGCAGGAACCGGAAAAAGCCCCGGAGGAAGTCCGCAGCGGTCCCCTCCAGATCGGAGAGAAAGTCCGCGTCAAGGACAACGGCATGGTCGGCGAGGTCGCCAAGGTTTCCGCCAAGGCCGTGACCGTCATCATCGGTTCCGTGACCAGCAAACTCCCGCCGTCGCGCGTCGAGCGGATCTCGTCCAACGAATACAAGAGCGCCGTCAAGGACCTGCCCCAGGCCTCCCGCCCCCTGCAGGTCGAAGATGCGGCGATCCGGGAACGCAAGCTCAGTTTTAAGCCGGAACTCGACGTACGGGGCGCCCGCCTGGGCGAAGCCCTGGAAACGGTCATGCGTTTCGTCGACGACGCGATCATGCTCGGGATGCCCTCCGTGCGGATCGTCCACGGAAAGGGAACCGGCGTGCTCCACGAGGAGATCCAGAAGCTGCTCCGCACCACCGCGGGGGTGGCCACCGTCTCGGACGAGCACATCCAGCATGGCGGTTCCGGCGTAACCATCGTAACCTTCGAGTGATGGGACGGGCGCAGACGGGAAGGGCAGGCGAAGACGCGGCCTGCCGCTACCTGATGGAACGGGGACACACGATCCTCGAGCGGAACTGGCGGAGCGGCCATCGGGAGATCGACATCATCTCCCTCGCTCCGGACGGCCTGCATATCGTGGAGGTCAAGACCCGGGTAGCACCGGCGGCGGCCCCGCCGCAAGACAACGTGAGGTACGACAAGCAGCGGCACCTGGTTTCGGCCGCACAGCGGTATCTCCACGAAAAGGACGACCGGAAGCTCTCCGGACTGGAGGTCTTCTTCGACGTCGTGGCAGTGACACTGGACGGAGACTGCGCGGACATCGTGTATTTCCCGCAGGCCTTCATACCGATATATGTATAAGAATATGGACAAGCACCAATATTGCGTCATCATGGCCGGCGGCTACGGCAACCGGTTCTGGCCCGTGACCCGCGAATCCCGGCCCAAGCAGTTCATCTACCTCTCCAGCACCAAACGGTCCCTGGTCCGCGCCGCCTACGAGCGCTGCCTGGGCGTGGTGCCGCCGGAGAACATCCTGCTGATCACCCTGGCCCGGTTCAAGGACTATGTCTTCCAGAACATCCCGGAGCTGCCGGAGGAGAACCTGCTGCTCGAGCCTTACGGACGCAAGACCGCCCCCTGCATCGTCTACGCGACCTACGCCATCCTCAAACGCGATCCCCAGGCCGTCATCGCCATGATCCCGGCCGACCAGATCATCTTCGACGGAGACTGCTACCGCAAGACCCTCGCCGAAGCCCTGAATTACGCCGCCACCCGGCACATCCTGCTGACCCTCGGCGTCGTCCCGACCCGGCCGGACCCGAATTATGGATATGTCCAGGTCTCCGGCGGAAAGACCGCCCGCGATTCCGACCAGCCCGTCCCGGTCAAGACCTTTACCGAGAAGCCGGATCCGGACATCGCCCAGGTCTTCTGCGACAGCGGGGAATTCTTCTGGAACACCGGCGTCTTCGTCTGGCAGGCCACCGTCATCCGGGAAGAATGCGAACGGTACATCCCCGAGATTACCAGCCTGTTCGCCGGCTGGGACGGTGCCCTCGGCACCGTGGCGGAAAAAGTCTTCCTGGAGCGGGCCTACACCGGATGCTCCAAGCAATCCATCGACTACGGCGTCATGGAGAAGACCGAAATCGCCTGGGTCTATCCCTCCCGCTTCGGCTGGTCCGACGTCGACAGCTGGGAAAGCCTGTACTCCAGCTACCCCGAAAAAGATGCGGACGGGAATTTCACCAACACGACCCGGCCCTATTTCTCCGAGAACAAAGGCTGCCTCTTCATCGCCGACGACACCAAGAAGATGCTGGCGATCAAGGGCCTGGAAAACTACCTTGTGCTGGACACCCCGGACGTCCTGCTGATCTGCCCGCGGGATGACCGGCAATACCGGGACTTTACCGGAAACATCGCCCTCCCGGGCTACGAAGATATCCGATGACCATGAACCGAACCGACACTTTCCTGCAAGAGATCCGCTCCGAACTCTGCGACAACATCCTGCCTTTCTGGCTGGAACGCACACCCGATCCCCTGGAAGGGGGCTTCCTCGGCCGCATTTCCGGCACGGGGGAAACCGACCGCAAGGCCCCCCGCGGCGTCATCCTCAACGCCCGGATCCTCTGGGCCTTCTCCGCAGCCTACAAGGCCTTCCGGAAGAAGGAATACCTGGTCGCGGCCACCCGGGCGAAGGATTATTTCATCGGACATTTCCTGGACCACCGCTACGGCGGCGCCTACTGGTCCCTCACGCCTTCCGGTATCCGGCTCGAAACCAAGAAACAACTCTACGCCCAGGCCTTCTCCATCTATGGCCTGAGCGAATTCTACGGAGCGACCGGAGACGACGAGGCCCTCAAGGCCGCCCGCAACCTCTATCAGATCATCGAGAAGGAATACGCCGATCCGGTCCACGGCGGATATGCCGAGGCCCGCGCCCGGGACTTCAGCGTACTGGAGGACATGACCCTCAGCGAGCATGACATCAACGCCGCCAAGACCATGAACTCCCACCTGCACCTGCTCGAAGCCTACGCCAACCTCTACAAGGTCTGGCCGGACGAAGGGCTGCGGGAACGGACCGTCTCCCTGCTGGACATCCTCTGTACCAAGATCATGGACCCGGCGACCGGGCACCTGCACCTGTATTTCAACGAGGACTGGAGCGTCATCCCCGGGGCCTTCTCCTACGGCCATGACATCGAGACCTCCTGGCTGGCCCTCGAAGCCGCGTTCATCGTCCGGGACATCGACGTCGTCGACCGCGTCAAGCCGGCGGCCCTGCAGATGGCCCGCGCCGGCCTGGAAGGCCTGCAGCCCGACGGAAGCCTGCTCTACGAAAGCGGCGACGACAGCCGCCAGTGGTGGGTCGAAGCGGAGAATGTCGTAGGCAATCTCTGGCTCTGGAAATACCATGGTGACGCAGCCGCAGCCGACCGGGCCCTCGCCTGCTGGAACTACATCAAGACCCGCCTGGTCGACCGGGAGGGCGGCGAATGGTTCTGGTCCTGCGCCCCGGACGGCACGCCCAACCGCACCGACGACAAGGCCGGTTTCTGGAAATGCCCCTACCACAACAGCCGCATGTGCCTCCAGGCGCTCGAACTGCTGTAAACACACCTTCCCCCCCCCATGGACACGAATTCCCCCTACCTGTACCGGGAAGTCCTGGAAATCCTGGACCAGGAAGTCGCCGACCGAAGGGCCGTCAACTTCCTCCTGAAAGAAAACGACGCCCTTGCCAGCGAAGCCGTCTGCGCCCTCGACCCGGCTACGTTGAAAAAGAAGATCGCTTCCCTTGTGGATCGCTGGAACCAGGATCTTCTCAATGAGGTATACATCCCATTGATGAAGAAGGGCATCCAGGATTATAAAGACTACCTGGCAGCCCAAAGGAAGACCCTTCCGGCTATGCCCGATATTCCTGCCGGATACAAGGACTATGCGGAAGCAGAACGAGCCTTGACACAATACGCCAAGGAAAAAAGCGACCTTGAGCGAGACCTGGTGTCCGAAGCCGCAGTCATCCGGTCCCTCCACAAGGACCTGCTCAACCTCTACGGAAAAAACCCGACCGAGATTTATCTTAACGCCGGCCGTTCTGCCAAGGACGCTTTCCAATGCTTCGATGTAACCATTTTTTTCACCCATTCTTCCCTTCCGGAAAACTTGCATGGTCTCATCGGCATGGGCATCCATGTCAAGGGCGTTCCGAAGGCCATTTACGTTTACACGGACGGATCCCTGCCGTTTACACCCGACTTCACGTATGCCAGGGATCCCCGTTATGACGGTTATATCATGGATTTCTTTCTCGTGTCCGGCGAGGCGACGACACTGACAGAAAAGGTCATGGGCAAAGCGAAAAAAGCTGCGCAATGGGTGCAGCAGCAGCAGAAGGAGTGCCAGATGCTGGAGATTCTCCGCCGCCTTGTCAATACGCTGCGCATCAAGGAGGCGGGAGAACTTCGTCTGGGTCAGGTGAAAAGGAAGATGGCCGACCTGAAAGAAAAGCTTCCGGCATACAAGGACTACCGTGCCCGGACGGACACCTATTGTGAGAAAGAAAGGGAGTTTTATGGTTTAAAAGGGAATGTCACCATCGGGACCTTCGTCGCCCAAAAAGGAAAGATGCAGCGGGCCGGACAGGCGGTGCTGGACCCGATCCGGAAGAAATATGCGGCCGAACTGCATCCGTATGGCTTGCATGAAAGCGAATTGGACGATATCCGGTGGCCGGAATACGTCACGACTCCCGAAAAAGCCCGCGAAGCAAAAGAGAAGCTGGTGAACCGTCTGTTCAACGAGAGTTCGGAAAGAATCGCCCATGCCGTAACGCGCAGAAAACAGATGGCCGAGCAAATGGCGGTCGTCAACGGACATGAAAACTACCTCCTCCGGCTCAAAACCGTGCAGGAGCTCGACCCGGTCCTGGGGCAAGTCCTGCAAATAGATCCGGAACAGCTCCAGACCCTGAAGAAATGCGCTGCCGGCCGGGAAAGCGTCGCGCTGATTCCGACCGGTCAGCACTGCAGCACGTACAAAGGCCTCGAGATCTATTATCCCCAGATGGTTCCCTGGCACCAGAACGGGAAAGCCTCCAATATCTGCCTGGAACTTCCGAAAGGCTCCGGCAAGAATGCGGAAGACCGCCTGTACCATGTAATGAACAACCTGCTGTTCAACATGCTGATGGCATTTTCGCCCGGTCAGGTCCGCCTGCATTTCATTGACTTCAACCTGTCCGGAAGGGGCGGCTTCTTCCTGCAGAACTTCGACGGAGCCGTCACCGGATCCAAGGCTGTCACCGATGAAAGCGCGCTGCGTGAACTTCTCGCCCGGCTCCAGGACAAACTGGGCAGTGCGCGTCCGTCCCCGAAGCCGTATGACGTTGTCGTCCTGCTGGATGCCCCTAAGCAACTGACTACCCAGCACGCCCGTACGCTCCAGCCGCTCTATGAAAACGGCTACAAGGGCGGCATCTCCTTCGTCGCCGTGGACACCGGCAGCCGCAGCCAGGGAGACGGCAGCGCGCTGCTCTCGCATCCGTCCTTCGTGCATGTTCCCCTGTCCGAAGAGCCCATGCAGCTGGATACGCTGTTCGACGGGGTCCTCAGCAGAGATGACTGCATAGAGCAATTCCGCCAGGGATTGGAAGACGCCCGGCAAGTGCCCGTCATCCACCTGGATTATGAAGCGCTCGGGAGGCAGGCCTTCCAGGACACCGGCAAGGGCCTCCGCATACCGGTCGGCTCGACGGGGGGCCAGCGCTTCGACTTCCGTCTCGACCAGGTAAGCCATCCCCACGCCTTCGTCCTGGGCCAGTCCGGCTCCGGCAAATCCGTACTTCTCCATAACGTAATCATGGGGGCGGTCCTCCAGTATGCGCCCGAGGACCTGCAGCTGTACCTGATGGACCTCAAGATCGGAGGCGTTGAATTCAAGGCCTACAAATCCCTCCCCCATACGAAGGCCGTCCTCCTGGACGACAGCGACCGGCAGATCATCCGCGAAATCCTCCGGGATATCATACGGGAGATGAAGAGCCGGGGCGAGCGCATGCGCAACGCGTCATCGGGAATCGTCAAGATCGAAGAATACAACCAGGCGTTCCCGCAGGACCGTCTTGCCCAGATCATGATCATCGTTGATGAATGCCAACGCCTGTTCAGCGACCGTCCCGATTCTATCCAGCGGGAAATCAGCGAAATGATGGATATGATCGCTTCGCAGGGCCGCAACTTCGGCATCCATCTCGTCCTGGCCACCCAGACGCTCCACGGAAGCGTGATCAGTGCCGTGGTACGCAAGAACATCTCCGATTTCTACCTGCTGAAAGGCGGTATGGCGGACGGGCTGGAGCGTCAGATGGAAGAAGCCGCCGCGCTCACGACCGGACAGGTCATCTATACCAACCGCAGCGACAAAACCCTCTTCCAGGCCTTCTTCCCGGACCGCCGCTCCAGAGAAACGGCCCTCGGAACAGCGGTCCGGAAAGCCTCCGGCCACCCGACGAACAACCCCTTCGTTTTCGAAGGCCGCACCTCCTTCCACCTTCTTCCGGAAAACGCCGCCGGACTCCGGACGGCAGCCAGACGGGGACCCGCAGGCATGGCCGGCCGGGAAATCACCATCGATCTCAAGCCGCTGGTCATACCCCTGCAGAAAGATATGGGCGAGAACCTGCTCATCCTCGGGGCGAAGGCTTCCCAAGCCGTCTCCCTGGCCCAGCAGGTTTACCTGGGCATGATGCTCTCCGACAAGGGGTCGGCCCGGCCGCATGCCTTCTATGCCATAGACTGCCAGGACGATCCGGAAATGGATTACTACCCCCTGTACGAAGCGCTCGAAGCGCGGGGAAGCCACCTGGTGACGGGGCATGAAAGGGGAGAACTGATTTCCTCCCTGGCCGCCCAAGTCCGGGAAGGGACGGCAAAACCTTCGGTCATCCTGCTGCTTTCCCAGGAGCGTTTCCGGCCCCTGATGATGGATGCGGAACTCCCCGCCCGGCAAGAGACGGATACCTACCGACCGGCACAGCCCGCCGTCCCGTCCTTCCTCCAAGCCGGAGCCCGGGGCGGATCCGTCTCCCGAAAGACGACCTACCGCTCGGAACTGGCCTATCTGCTGGAACATGGCAGCGAGCAGGGCGTTCATTTCATCTGGGAAGTGGACCGGCTGCCGAACCTCCTGGCGGATGCCACACTGTCGCGCCAGAGCCTGATGCGGATGTTCCGGCACATCCTCATGCTCCGGTCCGTACCGGATTCGGTCCTCCGCCTGGGCCTTCCCACGGAAGTGGATCCCGGCAAGCTCAACGATGAGGACGGACGCGTACGCGCCTGGTGGATTGACTTGCTGGACAATCGTTTCCGTTTGTTTACCCCGTTTGAGACAACCCGTCCCGACCAGTTGGATGAGTTATTTAATGCATAGTTACCATGGATGTTAATATCAAAAACCTGGACGATCTCCGCACCTTTGCTGCCTATCTGAGGAATCTCGGAACCAGTATGGCGGATAAGTTTGAGAACGCCCGCGCACAAATGATCTCCGTGAACGAAGGATGGAGGGATGTCGAAAACGCCCGTTTCATGGAAGAATTCGGGCAGAGCGTCGACTTGATCCATCAGATTTCCGAGCACATGGACCGGTACAGCGAATTCCTGCTCCGGAAATGCGACATCATCGAGCAGTATCTTAACACGCGGCTATAATGGCGGCGCACGATGCCAGGGTACAGGAAATCGAGGTCCTGCACCATTTCGCTTCCGCAATTTCCCGGGTAGGAGGCAATATCGTCGCCTCCGCCTCCAGGCTCGAAGGTGCTGTCTATCAGGAACGCAGCGAGTTCCGGTCCCTGCTGGACACCCTCGAGAGCCATCTCGAAAGCGCTCAGGCGGACTATGCCTATGCCCTTTCCGAGTGGGAAGACGAACAGGATACCTACACCGAGCAGGCCCTGGATGCGGCGCGGGAGCGACTCAATACCGCCCAGGAAGCATACGAGGAGGGGGTGGAAATCTATCAGCAAGTGGAAACGCTCCTGATGAACGCCATTTCCTTCGCCGGTTCGTTCGGTCCGTCGATCCAGTCCCAGACAGACCGGGCCAGCGCCAATGTCCGACTGGCGGCGACCCGGCTGCAGGAATATCTAACACACTGACACGATGGTATTCAACAACGCAGTCGACGATATCGTCAATCACATTTCGGAAGTAGACGCGCTCATGCAGCAGATCGGGGCCGTGTGGAACGACCGCGTAGCCGAGCACGTCAGCGAGGAACTCCTGGCCGGCATCGTGTCGGAATGCAACTCCTTCTGCCGCGAGATGCACTCGATCGCATCGCTGATCCTGATGCGGCGGGGCGAAATGGAGAGCCTCGCTTCCCGGACCGCCTATTAAAAAAGGCTCCCCGGGGAGCCTTTTTCATTTATGCTTTCGGATCGAGCTTGATCTGGAGCTCGTCCAGCTGCGTATCGTCGATCTCGGACGGGGAGTCGATCATCATGTCGCGGCCCTGGTTGTTCTTCGGGAAGGCGATGTAGTCGCGGATTGAGTCGCTGCCGCCGAACAGGGCGCACACGCGGTCGAAGCCGAAGGCGAGACCGCCGTGGGGCGGAGCGCCGAACTGGAAGGCATGGATGATGAAGCCGAACTTGAATTCCGCCTCTTCGGGGCCGATGCCCAGCACCTCGAACATCCGCTTCTGCATCTCGGCGTCATGGATCCGGATGGAACCGCCGCCGAGTTCGGTGCCGTTCAGCACGAAGTCATAGGCATTGGCGCAGACCCGCTCGAGATCCTCTTTCGCATTGCTGTAGAACCACTTCTCGTGCTCCGGCTTGGGCGCGGTGAAGGGATGGTGCATGGCGTAGAAACGCTGGGTCTCGTCGTCCCACTCCAGCAGCGGGAAGTCCACGATCCACAGCGGGGCGAAGACCTTCGGGTCGCGCAGGCCGAGACGGTTGCCCATCTCGATACGCAACACGCCCAGCATGGTCTGGACCTTGCGCTTGTTGTCCCCGGACATCACCAGGATCAGGTCGCCGGCTTTCGCCTCGGCGGCTGCGGCGATCTTGGCCAGGTCCTCAGCGCCATAGAACTTGTCGATGGAGGACTTATAGGAACCGTCGGCATTGACGCGGATGTAGATCAGGCCCTTGGCGCCGACCTGCGGACGCTTGACCCATTCGGTCAGTTCGTCCACCTGCTTGCGGGTATACTCGGCAGCACCCGGAACGGCGATCGCACCGATATAGGCGGCACCGTCCAGCACGCCGAAGCCCTTGCCCTTGGCGGCGTCGGTGATCTCATGGATCTCCATGCCGAAGCGGATATCCGGCTTGTCGGAGCCGTATTTGTCCATCGCATCGTACCAACTCATGCGCGGCAGCGGGTTGGGAATCTCCACGTCCAGGACATTCTTGAACAGGGTGCGCATCATGCCTTCGAAGGTGTTCAGCACGTCTTCCTGCTCGACGAAGGACATCTCGCAGTCGATCTGGGTGAACTCCGGCTGGCGGTCGGCACGCAGGTCCTCGTCGCGGAAGCAGCGCACGATCTGGAAATACCGGTCGTAACCGGCGACCATCAGCAGCTGCTTGAAGGTCTGCGGGCTCTGCGGCAGGGCGTAGAACTGGCCCGGATTCATGCGGGAGGGAACCACGAAATCGCGGGCGCCTTCCGGGGTGGACTTGATCAGGTACGGGGTCTCAATCTCCATGAAACCTTTCGCGTCGAGGTAGTTGCGGACCTCGTGCGCAATCTTGTGGCGCAGCATCAGGGCCTCGCGGAGCGGATTCCTGCGCAGGTCGAGATACCGGAATTTCATACGGAGGTCATCTCCGCCGTCGCTGTTGTCCTCGATGGTGAACGGAGGGGTCACGGACTTGTTGAGCACGCGGATGCCACAGACCTTGATCTCGATGTCACCGGTGGGCATCTTGGCGTTCTTCGCCTGGCGCTCGACCACTTCGCCCTGGACCTGGATGACAAATTCGCGGCCCAGCGAGGTCGCGACCTCGACCAGTTCGGCCGGGGCGTCCGCCTCGACGACGAGCTGCGTGATACCGTAGCGGTCACGCAGGTCGATGAAGGTCATGCCGCCCAGCTTGCGGGCTTTCTGGACCCAACCGGCGAGGGTCACCTGCTGTCCTTTGTTCTCAATGCGGAGCTCTCCGCAAGTATGCGTTCTGTACATGGATCAGATTTTTTTCGTTGGAAATGCAAAAGTAGCAATTTTACGGTGATTTACGCTATCTTTGCGGCAAGAATTGCCGGTTGCGGGTCCGCACCGGCCCAAAAAAGGCATTATGGAAGTAAGGGCAAAGAAGGCTTTGGGCCAACATTTCCTGACAGACCAGGGAATCGCCAAGGCCATCGTGGATGCATTGGAGATCCCGGCCGGCACCGTTTCCCCGGTGCTGGAAGTCGGACCGGGCATGGGCGTGCTGACGCAGTATCTGCTGCAGCGCAGCGACGTGGACCTCAAACTGGTGGAGATCGACGGGGAATCCGTGGAGTACCTCCGGGCCCATTTCCCGGACATGCAGGGCCGGCTGCTGCAGGAAGATTTCCTCAAGATGCAGCTGGGCAAGCATTTCCCGGGGTCCTTTGCCGTCATCGGCAATTTCCCCTACAACATTTCCTCGCAGATCTTCTTCAAGATCCTGGACCACCGCGAGCAGGTCCCGCAGGTCGTCTGCATGATCCAGAAAGAGGTCGCCGAACGCATTGCGGAAGGCCCCGGCACCAAAGCCTACGGCATCCTGTCCGTCCTGCTGCAGGCCTGGTACGACATCGAATACCTGTTCTCCGTCGGATCCGGCTGCTTCGCCCCGCCGCCCAAGGTCCAGTCCGCCGTCATCCGGCTGCGCCGGAACGGCCGCCAGTCCCTCGGCTGCGACGAGGCCCTCTTCAAGACCGTCATCAAGACCGCCTTCGGCCAGCGCCGCAAGATGATGCGCAACCCCCTCAAGCCCCTGGCCCGCGCCAAGGCCCAGCGGGAAAAATGGACCGAAGACCAGCTCGCGGCTTTCCTGCGCGACCCGGTCTTCGATCTTCGTCCGGAGCAGCTCAGCGTCGAGGACTTCATCGCCCTCACCCTCCGGCTGCAATAGCTGTCAGCTTACAATACTTTCAAGATGGACGCCCGAAAGGGTGTCGAGCAGGGCGGAAAGCCGCTCTGCGGAGAATTTGCGCGACACGCGGAACTCGGCCCGCATGACATACCGGCCGGGCGCTTCGGAGGTGCTTTCCTGCTGCAAGGTATAGGACAGCACGTTCAGTCCCGCCGCCCGAAGGGCTCCCAAGGAACGCATCAGGGTGTCCTTGTCGTCCGCGGACCAGGCTACGGTCAGGTTGCGGTCGTGGAGCTGAAGGGTGTTCATGAGCTCCAGGATCAGGAGGGCCAGCAGCGTCGCCGCCCCGGCCAGCAGGTACATGCCGCCGCCGCAGGCCAGTCCGATGGCGGCCGCGACCCAGATACCCGCCGCCGTGGTCAGGCCCCGGACGGCATTCTTCTGGAAAATGATGGTACCGGCACCGATGAAGCCCATGCCGGAGACGACCTGGGCCGCCACGCGCGACGCGTCGAAGGAACCGGTGAAACCGAATTGGGAAATCACCATCAGCAGGCCGCTACCCAACGCAACGAGGAAGTGGGTGCGTACACCCGCTTCCTTTGCGCGCAGTTCCCGTTCCAGCCCGACGAGCCCGCCCAGCAGGCCCGCCACCAGGATCCGGAGGATCAGGTTCCAGATCGTCGGGGTCATGGCTCGGAAGGGGTTTCCTCTCCCGGCTGGTATTCCAGCAGGTCACCCGGCTGGCAATCCAGCGCCTTGCACAGGGCGGAGAGCGTGGTGAATCGGACGGCCTTCGCCTTCCCTGTCTTCAGGATCGACAGGTTCGCGGCGGAAATCCCGATTTTTTCCGCCAGCTCGCCGGAAGACATCTTCCGGCGGGCCAGCATGACATCTACATTAACGATAATGGGCATGATTACTTCTCCTGTTCAGGCTCTCCGGCGGCCTCAGGCGCACCTTTGAGGTAGGACGGAAGATTGAGTCCCGCCATCTTGAACAGTTCGTCCAGCGGGGGGACCGACTTCATCATGCCGGAGATAAAGTTGGACGTAGCGGTCTTGCCGTCGGTGGTATTACCGGTATCCCAGACGGTGACCTTGTCGATATTGATACCCTTGACAGCCTCGACCTGGGTCTTGACCAGATCCGGGAGCTTGTCCGCGATCAGCATGGTGACGGCCTTCTCCGGATCGCCGGAAGCGGCCTGGACCAACTGGTTGAAACCTTCGGCCTGCTTGGTCAGGACCTCCAGCATACCACGGGCCTGCGCATCCATCTTGGCAAAGATGGCATCGGCTTCACCCTTGGCCTTGCGGCGGATCTTCTCAGCCTCTGCCTCAGCGTCGATGATCGCTTTCTCCTTCTCGATCTGGGCAGGCACCACGACGTTGGCCTGCTGGGTCGCCTTCTCACGTTCGGCACGGGCGAGTTCCGCGTCGCGCTCGGACTTGTAGGCTTCCTCGAGGGCCTTCGCAGCCTGGACCTTCTCCGCAGCGACGGCGATGCGGGCGGCTTCCGCCTCCTTCTCGCGACGGGTCGCGTCGGAATTCGCGATGGCGATCTTGGAATTGTTCTCACCCTCGACGGCACGGGCGTTGGCGTCCGCGGTCTTGATACGGGTGTCACGGGTCGTTTCCGCGATCCGGATGTCCTTGTCCCGGTCGGCCTCGGCCTTACCGATCTCACCGAAGCGGTTCTGCTCGGCCACGCTCTTCTTCGCGTCGTTGATGGCCTTGGCGGCCGCCTCCTTACCGAGAGCCTCGATATAGCCGGACTCGTCACGGATATCGGTGACGTTCACGTTGATCAGCTTCAGGCCGATCTTGCGGAGTTCCGCCTCCACGTTGGTCGAGACGTTGGCGAGGAACTTGTCGCGGTCGGCGTTGATCTCCTCGATGTCCATCGTCGCAATGACCAGACGCAGCTGACCGAAGAGGATATCGGTCGCGATACTCTGGATGCTGTCCACGGACAGGCCCAGCAAACGCTCGGCCGCATTGGTCATGTTCTCCGGATCGGTCGAGATACCGACGGTGAAGCGGCAGGGGACATCCACGCGGATGTTCTGCTTGGACAGGGCGTTGGTCAGGTTGCACTCGATCGAAATCGGCTTGAGGTCGAGGAAGGCATAGTCCTGGAAGACCGGCCAGATGAAGGCGGCGCCGCCATGGACGCAGCGGGCGGAGGAAATGGATCCCTCCTTGTTCCGGCCGGTCTTACCGTAGATAACCAGGATCTTGTCGGACGGGCACCGTTTGTAGCGCTTGAGGATGGCGGCGAGGCTCACGAAGACCACGACCACCAGGATCAGGATAAGATAAATCTGTTCCATAGTATCAGGGGATTAAATAATCAGGGAATTCAGTTCTTCCACCAGCAGGGTGCTGGCATTGAGGACCTCGATGACCTTGATCGGAGTACCGGTCTTGAGGGTGTCGCTGTCGGTCATGGCCGCGTACTCCCGCACGGCGCCGTTGATCGTGATCTGGACCTTGCCTTCGCCCTTGCGCTCACCCGGGATGGTCAGGTAGACCTTGCCCTGGCAGCCCACGGCGGATTTATAGACATTGATGGTGCCCGTCTGCTGCATGCCGCTGAGCCATTTGAACAGGTACAAGATCAACGCGACCAGGCCGACACCCACCAGCACGGCAACCGTCATTACGAGCCCGGTGGGACCGTCGCCTTGCAGGAGGACGGCCGTCCAGCCGAAGCCGAGGCAGAAATTGACCAGGTTGCGGAAGGTAAGCAGGTTCATCCCGTGACCGCCGTCGATGGCGTCCGGGACCTGGGCATCACCCCCGTCGAAATCGATGTCGGAATCGATGGAGTCGGAGTCCGCGCCCAGGAAGGTAGCAATGCTCTGGATGATGAAGATGAGGGAAGCCACAAGGGTGATGCCCCACAAGACTTTCATACTCGGGCTGAGGGCAGCCCACCAAGTTGCAATCATAATTCTCTTGTTTTAGATCCGCTGGAAGGCCCACCCGGACCATCCTGCAGCAAAGATAGAAATTATTTATCGAAAAACAATAATTATTTCAAAAATTTTGAAAATTTTTATTGTTCGGCATTTGCCAGGGCCATCCCGGCCGCATCCATGAAGTACAACTGGACGCGCGCGTCCTTGGAAAGCGACAGGATGACCTCCCCGCCCGGCACCTGGTAATTGCAGACAAAGGTGCAGTTGCCATGCTCCAGGGCGGCGATGGGATTGTTCTCCGCCAGGGGCGAGGAGAACTGCTCCAGGCTCATCTGCGGTTCGCCGTAGCGGGCGAAGAGCTTCATCTTCATCGAATCGTACTGGTTCTTGAGGGTCTCCCAGCCGCTGCGCTGGGGATAGGATACCATTATCATATAGACCTGGTAGGTCTTGGGGGTGACCAGGATGGTCACCTCCGCCGGCTCGCCGAGCACCTTGCCGCGCATGAAGGGTTCCTGCTTGTCCTTCGTGGCAAAGCGGAAACCGTTGCGGCGCATGATCCGGGTAAAGGTATTGTATTCGCCTTCCAGGGACATACCCTCGAAAGAGAGGTGCTTCGCGCCCTGGGCCTGGGCGGCCAGCGCCAGGAGCAGGGCGGCCGCGGCAAGGAGGAGTCTTTTCATCATCAGCGGGGGTTTTCCACACAAAAATACGAAAATCATGCAAAAAAAATTAAAATATCGCTTGCGATATAAAAATCTTGTCGTATATTTGCATCGTGAACGATATAAAAACACGATACATCATGAAAAAAGAAACTTCCATCCAGGCCCTCCAGGCCTACGCCTCCGGCCTCAGCAGACAGTCCTACGCCCACAAAGTCCAGAGCAAGATTTTCGCCAGCCTCGGCTTTGACAAACTTGCCGAAAAATATGCCGACCATTCCACCGAGGAAATGGGGTATGTCGAGCAGTTCATCGAGCGTCTGATCGACCTCGGCGCCCAGCCGAAGGTGGAAGCCGCTCCGGAATTCCCGATCTATACCGACCCCGTCGAATTCATCAAGGCCGACCTCGCCATCTCCGAGCGCGAAGTTCCGATCCTGATGCAGTGCACCGCCGCCCTGGCCGACGACTTCAAGACCTACGATATCCTCAAGGCCTATGCCCTTGACGAAGAAGAGGATATGTACTGGATGCAGGGCCAGCTCGAGCTCATCGAGAAGATCGGTCTGCAGAACTGGCTGGTCAAGCAGCTCTAAAAAACGGACACCTGAAATTTCCCCAAGCCATGACAAGCATCTATGACTTCAAGGCCATCCGGAACAACGGTTCCGAACTGGACTTTGCCGACTACAAAGGCAAAGTCCTGATGGTCGTCAATACCGCCAGCAAATGCGGATTCACCCCGCAGTACAAAGGTCTCGAAGCCCTGTACCAGAAGTACAAGGACCAGGGACTGGTCATCCTCGGCTTCCCGTGCGACCAGTTCGCCCACCAGGAGCCCGGCAACGATGAGCAGATCGCCCAGTTCTGCGAGATCAACTTCGGCGTGACCTTCCCGCTGATGAAAAAGATCGATGTCAACGGCGCCAATGCCGACCCGGTCTTCAAGTTCCTCAAATCCAAGACCCGCGGCCTGCTCGGCAGTTCGGTCAAATGGAACTTCACGAAGTTCCTGATCAGCCGCGACGGCACCCGTATCGAGCGCTTCGCCCCGGTGACAACGCCGGAATCCCTGGACAAGAAGATTGCTGACTGGCTTGCTGAATAACATGTACGACGCCCTCAAACTGGAAAACCAGCTTTGCTTCCGGTTCTATACCGTCAGCCGGCTCATCACGCAGGCCTATGGCCCGCTGCTGGACCGGCTGGGGGTGACGTATCCGCAGTACCTGGTGCTGCTGGTGCTCTGGGAAAAAGACGCCCAACCGGTCAACGACATCGCCAAACGGCTGGTCCTCGAGACCAATACGGTCACGCCGCTGCTCAAGCGGATGGAGGCCGAAGGGCTGGTCCGGCGCACCCGCGGGACGACCGACGCCCGCCAGGTGATCGTTTCCCTGACGGAAAAAGGACGCCGATTGCAGGAGACCGCGAAGGACATCCCGGGCCGGATGGGCTCCACCATCACTTGCTGCAACATCCCCTCCGAACAGTTCCCGCAGCTCGCCGCCACGCTCGACAGCCTGATCCAGGCGCTGAAATCAGGCTTTCCCGCAAACGAGAAGTGCGAGCGTGATTCGTAACCGATTGAGAGTAAATACAATAAGCAAAATGCCTTCCCCGAAATTGAGGAAGGCATTTTGCTTAAAATACTTGCTGTCAAATCGTTGCAAAACACGCAACCGGTGTCGTCCTGAAATCCGTTTACCAGAAAAAGGACACCCTTTTTGGACGGGGCAGCCTACGGCATCTGCTGCAGGCCGAGATCCTTGAAGGTACGGTCGGCCGGACGGTCCGGCAGCGGTTTGCGGTCCTTGATCTGCTCGAGGGCCACCTCGATGGCCTTGAGGAGCTGCTGGTCGATGCCGGCTTCCTCCTGGACCGGATCGTTGTCGATCACGATGTCCGGATCCACGCCATGGTTCTCGACGATCCACTGCCCGGTCTTGGCGTCATAGTTCGTGAAGAACGGAACGCGCACGTCGGTCCCGTCCATGTACGGAAGCGAGCCGCTGATGCCCACGATACCGCCCCAGGTCCGGGTGCCGATGATGGTGCCCAGGCCCGTCGCCTTGAAACTCCACGGGAACAGGTCGCCGTCGGAACAGGAATACTTGTCCACCAGCAGGACCTTAGGTCCGTGGTGCGTCCCCTCCGGGATGGTCCCGTTCAGGGTCGAGCCGCGGCGCATCGTCATGCGGTAGACCTCACGCTGCAGCCGCTCGATGATCATCGGGGAGACATTGCCGCCGCCGTTGGAACGGTCGTCGATGATCAGCGCCTCCTTGTCCAGCTGCGGATAATAGTAACGGACGAATTCATTCAGGCCCTCGGCACTCATGTCCGGGATATAGATGTAGCCCACCTTGCCGCCGGATTTCTCATCCACGGTCTTGATGCACCGCTGCACCCATTCCAGGTGATAGAGCGGATCCTCGTTGTCGATCGGCTTGATCACCACCTTGCCGGCCTTGGCGAGGGTCAGTTCGGTCAGGACGCCGGCCTTTCCCACCAGCAGCTTGTAGATATTGTCCACGTCTTTCAGGGGCAGGCCGTCGATCGCCGTGATCACATCGCCTTCCGCCACGCCCAGGCCCGGCTCGGTCAGCGGGCTGCGCAGGGCTGTGCTGTACGGGGCACCGGGCAGGATATGGTCGATCCGGAAGCCCTCCTTGACCTTGCTGACCTCCGCGCCCAGCAGGCCCATCGGGATACGCTCCGGCTTCGGATACTCACCGATGGTTACATAGGCATGGCCGCTGGCCAGCTCACTGATCATCTCGCCGATGATGTAGTTGACATCCATACGGGTCTTGGCATAGGGCAGCAGGACCGCATATTTCTCCTTGACCGCCTTCCAGTCACGGCCGTGCATGTTCTGGACATAATAGCCATCGCGGAACGCGCGCCAGACTTCGTCGAAGAGCTGCGGCCATTCCTGGGCGAAATCCACCGTCGCCACCATGTTGCCCAGCTCCGCCTTCTCGGAGAAATTCATCTTCGGCCCGACGGGCGCCGTCATGAGCGCACCGTTGCGGAAGATCCACGCTTTCTTGTCGCCCGGACGGTAGTTCATCTGCCCGTCGGCCGCATCGTCGGTCTTCTGCGTGGCGAAATCAAATACGCGGGTCTTCCCGGAAGCATTGAACCACAATTTCTTGCCATCGCTGTAGAACCGCCGGCCACTGACCGGGAGCTTGATGGTCCGCTCCACGATGCCGTCCGGATCGAAGCGGACTTCCACCGGCCCTTCGGCCTTTTCCTCCTTGGCCGGTTTTGCCGGAGCACCGTCGGTTGCGATCAGTGGAGACGGGGTATCTTTCGCCAGCATGGCCATGTAGACGCCGCCCATTCCGCTGTAAGCGTAGTTCCACTCAACGCTGCTGTAGGTCGGGGAAAGGTCGCGGTCCTCCGTGAAGATCAGGTACCGGCCATCCGACGAGAATGTCGGGGAGCCGCTGTTGTACCAGCGCTCCGTGACCGGATACTCCTTGCCGGCAGCCAGGTTGTACAGATAGATGATGTTCATCTCATTCTTGGCCGGACGGGTATAGGCCAGCCACTTGCTGTCCGGAGAGATCTGGACGTTCATGAATTCGGCCTCCGGATTCTCCAGGACCGTCCGCTTGGCATGGGAGGCGACGTCGACTTCCACGACCCGGTTCTTGCGGTCGGTGTAGAAGATCTTCCTGCTGTCCGGGGAGAACTGCAGGGAACGGATATAGGTATCATTCCCCTTGGTAATCATCTGGGCATCACCGCCTTTCTCCACATCATAGAGATAGATTTCGGTCTCGCCGCTGCCGTCGCCGATCCAGGCGATCCACTTGCCGTCCGGGCTCCAGTCGGCCCCGCGGTCGTTGGATCCCGGCGTACGGCTGAGATTGCGGGTCACGCCCGGCCCCACCGGGACGTCGAAGACCTCGCCGCGGGCGGTCACCACGAAACGGCCGCCGTCCGGGGAGATCGCAGCGGAGCGCATGTTGACATGGCGCTGCTCGGCGCGACCGTATACCGCATCGGTCGTCAGGGTGAAATGCAGCTGTTCGCTCCGGCGGGTTGACGGATCGAATTTATAGATGTAACCGCCGTTCTCGTAGACGATGACCTTGCCGTCCGTGCTGGGGAACTTCACGTCGTACAAATCATGGTTGGTCACCTTCACAGTCTGCTTCGTCTTGGTATTGTACGAGAACAGGTTCATGATGTTGTCCCGGTCGGAAGCGAAGAAGATCTCGTCGCCGATCCACATCGGGAAGATGTCCTGGGCATCGTTGTTGGTCACATTTTCGACCTTCTTCGCCTTGGGATCCCAGACCCAGACATCGTCCGCCATACCGCCGCGGTAGTATTTCCAGGTCCGGAATTCACGCATGACGCGGTTGTAGGCCAGCTGCTTGCCGTCCGGGCTCCAGGAACAGAAACCACCTTCCGGCAGCGCGACCCGCTGCGGCATGCCGCCCTGGGGCGAGACCGTCCAGAGCTTGCCATGGAAACCGTCTCCCGTCCGGTTGCGGTAGGTGATGGACTTGCCGTCCGGGGTCCAGGCGAGCACCATGTTGTTCGGGCCCATGCGGTCGCCCAGGTCGTCGCGTCCGTTGGTGGAGGTCCAGGTCACGCGGAACGGCTCACCGCCCGTTGCCGGGATGGTATAAACCTCACGGTTGCCGTCATACTCGCCCGTAAAGGCGATGGTCTTGCCGTCCGGAGAGTACCGGGCGAAGATTTCATACCCGACATGGGAGGTCAGCCGGCGGGCCTGCCCGCCGGAGAGCGGAGCGGTCCAGAGGTCGCCGGCATAGGTGAAGACGACGTCCCGGCCGTTGGTGGCAGGGAAACGCAGGAGCCTCGCTTCCTGCGGCTCCTGTGCCAGCGCGACCGTACCCAGGGCCGCGGCCAGCATAAATGAGAGGATCCTTTTCATAGACATAGGACAGGGGAAAACTTGATTTGTTAAATATGCATCCAAAATACGAATAATCTGCATAATAAACAAGCGAGGCGTCCCGGGATGGGACGCCTCGCCAGAAAACAGCGGAGTAAGGATTAACGGACCCTCTCTACCTTCGGAGATACGGAAGGAGCCTGAGCCTGCAATTTGGCAGAAGAAACGATATCGCTCTGCCCGTTTACCCTATGCTGGACCTTCTTGGCCGCCTGGGCAGCCTTGGCAGCAAGCAGCGACGGCGTTACATTCTGCATGGCAGCTGCAACCGCAGCCGGAGAACTGAATTTGGCCGGATTGACAAGGAGGACATCCTTGTAACGCAACCGCCAGACAGCGGGAGTCGTCAGCGCCTCGTCCGAGTAGCCCATAACAGCAAAACCCGTATAACCGTCCGCATTCGGGACCAGGGCGTACAGACCGTCTGCAACACGGACGAAGAAATTGTAATAATTGTATCTGGAGAATTGCTCGGAAGTAGGATTGAGGGCGACAAAACGATCGTAATACGTCGTCCCCTCGGAGTTGGTATAAGTACCTATCGACTCACTCTGGCCGAGAGAATAAACTGTACCGTTATAGTACTCCAGATAAACCGGATCATTCTCCTGGACGCCAAGCGACAGCCCCGTAGCCAGGACCCGGTCGGAATCATCCTCAACGTCCTCGGCCTCCGTGACCGTCACGTTTGAATACCAGGCCCGGTCTTCTTCATAGGATCCGGAAATCATCGGACGGCAGTAAAGCCTCCATGTCGTGCCGAACAACTCGTCCTTCGTGATGCTCCCGTTCTTGTCATCGGCCGTATACTCTTCCTGCAGCGGATCGCTCTCCTGGGAAGGATCATAAGGCGTCATGACATTCGGCAGGGTAGTCACGGCGGACTGGGTATTGCCCGAAGCAGTCCTGACCAGGAATAAGAATGAGACGAAACCGCCGTAGTTGCAAGAACCGGGTATCATGTCGACCGTTCCGTCTTGCAACATGGATCCGGTGAAGGCTACATTCGGCGTAGCGCTGTTGTAAGGATAGCAGAGATATTTACTGGAGCCATACTGGAAAATAGCCGTAAGGTACTGTGTACCCTCTTCCGTCGTGCCCAGTTCTGCCTCAGAAACGGTAAACTTGCCATCAGCATAGACGCCTTCGACGGCAGGGAATCCGTCCTGCCCGTTGATTCCGGTGATGGAATACGTCTGGCCGTTGACCTTTTCGGCAATCTCCCAAGTCGCCTTTCCAACCGTCCACTTGCCCAGATAATCCTCATAGGCGGCATTAACATGCGGATCGACCTTCTCGAATTCGACATACGCATACTTGCCGGTCGGATAACCCTTCTCGTTCAGGCCGACGGCGAATGCGATGAATTCGCCATAGTCATCCGCCTTCCGGGAAATCCAGGAAGCGGTCTCGGTTGAAGCGTTGTCCTCAATACCCTCATCATACATATAGAAGTAGAACTGGACATTATCGGCGACCGACAGGATTTCTTTCTTTGCCAGAGCTTCGACGGAACCAGCTTCTTCCAGTTGGGCCTTAGTATAGACCTTCATGCCATAGATGGCGAAATAGTCGGAAGGACTGGAGACCGTATTGGTGAACTGCTCGTAGGAGGACTGATATTCACCATCATACGAAACCGTCCAGGAAGGATTGACTGAGAATGTAATCTCGGAGACTGCATTAAGGATAAAATGATACACCTCGTCTTTCGTTACACCATTGGTATAACCCTCGATCGTAACATACTTCCCGACGAAACTATCCATGTTGAAAGCAGCGAGAGGAGTCTCGAGAACAACCTTCTCGATATACGGAGTAGACAGATAGAAAGATCCGTCGGTGGCATCCTTTTCGAGCACACCGGATGTTCCCGTATTGATTGAATCGAAATTGCCGCCAAGGCCGATGTAGTTCCAAGGCAGATCCTCATATTCATTACCGGAAGATTCGACGGTAACGGTTGTCGTTTCCACATACTCGACATCCGTTTCCTCGTTCGTCTTCTTTACGCCGGCGAAGGTAACCTTGTCACCCAGGGAAAGCGGAGTCGCCGTCGTAATATAGAGATAGGCGTCTCCGTCAGAAACGAGGGAACCCTCTTGAGAGGCCGCAATGACAATGGAACCATTGGCTTCAACTTCCGTCCCGTCAGCAAGGGTACGGATGGAGGCAAGGTCAGTCTCAACATCCGCAGCAGGCTTCTGGACAATATCGAACGACTGGGCGGTCTCACCCGTCGAACGATTGACGACGGAAACAGTTCCGCTACGGTAAGCACCGGCCGTATTCGGGGCGACGACGATGACGAGTTCATCCGTGTGTGTCGCCTTGGTCGCAGGAGCAACGGAGAGCCAGGATTCGGCACCATCGCTGACAACTGCATCGTATTCAACGTTGGTTTCGACGGTCAGGGCGATCTCTGCACCTTCCGGCTCGACCATCGTAACATCGGCAACGGCCGTCAGGACGCCCTCTTCCAAAGTAATGGACTTAATGCTGGTCTTGCCCTTGTTGTTATCGGCATAAACAAAAATCTTTCCGGAAGTTACATCCGTCGTCGAAATCATGATGTAGCCGGAAGCACCGTCCGTCGGAGTTACTTTGGCGGAAATTCCTGCCGTTGTGCTCAGCACATCGACCGTCGCCTCTTCCCCTTCGGAAAGGCCTTCAACGGTGTAGGCGAGTCCCAGGGTCTCATTGGCGTTGATACCCACGCTGCCCAGGTCACCTTCGAAGCTGACGACCAGGCGGAACGGCTTCTCCTTGGGGATATTGACCTTGACACCGTTGATGTCCAACTCGATATAGTCCTCATATTCCGTCACGATTACGCTCGTCTCCGTATCGGACACCAGGCCGACACGCTCCCAGGTTGCCTCATCGTCATAAGAGACCCACCAGGAACCCTGGTCGATCTTGAATTTCGGCGTATAGCCGCGTTCACCCTGCGGGCCGACGACCGGAATCGGATTGCCTTCGGCGTCCTTGAGCAACTCGCCTTCGACAGTCCAGTAATACAGTCCGTCGATCAGCTCGACGCCCAGCTCCGGCATCGGACCGACTTCGCCCTGGTCGCCCTGGGGACCGATTTCACCCTGGTCGCCCTTCAGGCCCTTGTGCAGGGTAATCGACGTACCGTCGGAGAAGGTAATGTCATACGTCACAGGGTTGCCGTCCGCGTCACGGTTCACCACCACTTTCGAAACATACAACTGGCTCTGGAGTGCAGTGATTGCACTCTGGATCCCCACTGCCGTCGTGTTCAGGTCCTGCACTTTCTGCTCCAGGGCCGTCACGCGCTCGTCGATCCCTTTCACCTTGTCCTGGAGTTCGGAATCATCGTATTTACAGCCGACCAGCGCAAACGCCAGCGACAGCAATACTACCCAAATTGATTTTTTCATAATAATATTGTTTTGGTTTATAATTGCAAGCTTATCGTCTTCTTTTAAATTATAAGTCCTTCCGCCTTATCAGGGCATCCTTACCCCAAAGGCTTGTCCTACAAATCTATAAAAAACGAAAAAAGAAACCAAATAATCATGCGAATAATTATCTGGTTTCTTTCGTATGAAATAAACTATGGGACGCGTTCCTACAGCTTGCCCAGCACGCCCTGGATCTGTTCTCCCAGGCCGATGGTATAACCCTGGGAAGCGAAGTATACTTTATCAAAGGTATCGCCGATGATGAAGACCGGCAGCGTTCCGGCCTTCAGGTCCAGGTCCGCCACCAGCGTATCAAGGACCCTGCCGCCTTCATCCACGGCAAACCGCATATTGGACGGCAGCTGGCCGTAACGTCCTTCGGCGATTTCCTTGTTCAGGCGGTCCAGCTTGGCCTGGTCCGTGCAGAAGAGCACGACGGGACGGCCCCACTGCTCGAAGGTCTCCTTCACCTTCGCGATGTCGCGCAGCGCATGGTTGGTCGGCTCCTTGCCCACCTCCAGCACGCCGGTGACATAGAAGCCGCGGCCCAGGTCCGGAACCAGGGTGTTCGGGAAGGTCCCGATCACGGTCACCGCGTCCGGAGCCTCCCGCAGGACCAGGTCCAGGGTGGTCGTCTTGCCTTCCTCAATGGTAAAGATCTGCGTCTGCACCGGGACGGAACCGTCCGAGATCCGGTTGCCGGATACCAGGATATAGGTGCCGGCATCAAGCTTCGTCCCCGCGCGGAAGACGTTGGCCCAGCCGACGCCACCGCCCATGTCGACCTGGCCTTCATCATAGGAAAGCAGGCTGGTACGGCCGTCTACGATCTTGCTGATGGTAAAGTGGCTGTAATACTGCGGGTCGGCGACAACCTTATCGGGGGTGTAGTTCAGCACGAGCGTCCCCTGCGGGGCAACGGCCTGGCTGGCAGCTTCGAAGTCCACGTCCGTCCAGGCCTCGCCACTCCGGTACTGTACCTTGCCGGTGACCGGATCGATCCGGGCGTCGATACCCAGCGTCCGGGCCAGGCTAACAAAGAAGACGTCCCGGGAATTCCCGAACGCGATGCGGCTCTTGAACACGCCGGCGGGCGACTGCGGGATCTGCCACGCCGTCGGGTCATCCAGCACGGTGACCTGGTCGCGGGTCCACGCGATCAGGGCCTGCGGGTCTTTCAGCTGCTTCTTCTGGTCAGCGGTCAGGGCCTTGGAGAAGAACGCCTTGTAGGGCGTCAGGAATTCATTGGCCACACGCGGTCCCAGGATGGCCTGGCGGGCGTTGTAGCTGTCCATCAGGTTCTCCATCGTCACGTCATGCAGGTCTTTCCAGCTCAGGCTCTCCAGCAGCGCCATCGCCCGCTCGCGGTCGGAAGCACCGTCCAGGAAGGCCTTGACGGTACGCCAGTTACCGCGGGAACGCTCGATCGCCAGGGCCTCGAAACGGCCATAGCCCTGCGCCATCATGGCATCCTGGGTGGCGAACGTCGCCTCATAGGCATGGCGGAGGGAATCCTCCTGGGCGAAGCGGCGGAGATTTTCGGCTTTCTGCTCCTCGGTCTGGTCCGGCAGGTTGTAGTGCTCCGGCGGAGGGACGATGTCGATGGCCTGCGGATCGAAGGACGGCTGGTCCGTCAGGGTAATGGTCACATTCTCATCCGCACCGAAACGGATCCGGGAGAAACCGTACTTCCCGTCCTTGGAAGCCCAGGCCAGCATGTCGCCCTTGCCCGCGGTCAGGAACGTGCGTCCCTGCGCATCCGTATATTTCTTGACGGCCGGGTAGAACTCGGCATAGTTGTAAATCATGAAGTCCACACAGGCTCCCTCGACGGGGCCACCGGCCGCATCCACGACCTGCAGGTCGGCGCGGGCCGTCCGGGCATAGTTATCAATCAGGTTGACCTCCGTAAAATTCGGTCCTTCCAGCATGACCTCTTCCGGACCCTCGTAGTGTCCGAAGACCTTGGTATGCATCAGCATGCCGCGGCTGGCCGGGGCGTTGAACCAGCCCAGGTCAAGGACGGCTTCCGGCTCGCAGGCCCCCAGGAAATGCCACTGTCCGTCCGCCCAGGCTTCCACCCAGGCGTGGTTGTCATCGGTATGCGCCCAGCGCGGGGTATAGACCTGGCGGGCCGGGATACCGACCGAGCGGAGGGCGGCCACCGTGAACGTGGACTCTTCGCCGCAACGGCCCAGGGCGTTGCGCAGGGTGTTGAGCGGGGAACTGGTCCGGGCGTCCGACGGCTGGTAGGAAACCTTCTCATGGCACCAGTGGTTGACTTCGAGGATGGCGTCCGTCATCGAAAGGCCCTCTACGCGGGGCTGCAGTTCCCGGAAGAAAGCTACGCGGGCCGTGTCCAGGTTTTCATTGTTGACCCGGATGGGAAGGACGAAATGGCGGAAGATGATTTCCGGGATTTTCGGCCCCCATTCCATCTCCTCGCGGGCCTGGAAAGCAGCCCGGATATTTTGCAGATAATAGTCTGTTGGATAATCAGTTACATCCGCCAGAGGCATATACGCATACAGGAACTCCAGGGCCTCCCGCTCAACGGTCGTAATTTTATCGTCGTTAACATAACCGTTGTTACAGGTAACGGTCCCGGCCTTGTAATCGACCTCCAGGAAGGGGCGCAGGGCCCCGTCGTGGTCCGTCAGGCGACGGTTCAGCGTCTTGCGGACGGTGTTCCGGTAGGCAGAATCGGAAATAAAGTGCTCACCGCTGTCGCATCCTGCCAAAAGCAGGACAACGGCGGCGAGAATCGGAAACAATTTCTTCATATCAGCATGAGTTTACCTTCAAAGATAAGGATTTTTTCAAAAGGATTATGACTATCTTTGCATAAAATATCATACCAACCATGCGCTACAGTGTCATCGTACCCGTTTACAACCGCCCCGACGAAGTCCGGGAACTGCTCGAAAGCCTTTGCGCCCAACCCCGGGAGGATGTGGAGGTCCTGATCGTGGAGGACGGATCCGCCGTTCCCTGCGAAGCGGTGGTCCGGGAATACGGCGACCGGCTCGCCGTCCGGTACTACTGCAAGCCCAATTCCGGCCCCGGACAGACCCGTAATTACGGCGCGGAACGGGCGGCCGGGGAATGGCTGGTCATCCTGGACTCGGATGTCATCGTCCCGGAAGGCTATTTCAGCGCCGTCGACGCTGAGCTGGAACGCGAAGATACGGACGCTTTCGGCGGCCCGGACCGCGCCCACAAGGACTTCTCGCCCGTCCAGAAGGCCATCAACTACGCCATGACTTCTTTCTTCACGACCGGCGGCATCCGGGGCGGAAAAAAGAAACTGGACAAATTCTACCCGCGCAGTTTCAACATGGGCATCCGGCGGGAGGTTTTCGCCGCCCTCGGCGGATTCTCCAAGATGCGGTTCGGCGAAGACATCGACCTGAGCATCCGGATCTTCAAGGGCGGATACCGGTGCCGGCTCTTTCCGCAGGCCTGGGTCTGGCACAAACGTCGCACGGACTTGAACAAATTTTTCAAGCAAGTCCACAATTCCGGCATCGCACGGATCAACCTCTATAAGAAGTATCCGGACTCCCTGAAACTGGTCCACCTGCTTCCGGCTGCCTTCACCCTCGGCTGCGCCATTCTGATCCTGGCCGCCTTCTGCCGGCCCTGGGCCCTGCTCCCCATCGGCTTGTATGCCCTGCTGGTCTGCGCGGATGCCGCCCTTAAGGAAAAGAGCCTGAAAATCGGCCTGCTGTCCATCGCCGCATCCTTCGTACAGCTCTTCGGCTATGGAACAGGCTTCCTCCGGGCCTGGTGGGAACGCTGCGTCCTCGGACGTGGGGAAATCGAAGCCTTCAAGAAGAACTTTTACAAGTAGTATTTATCCAATTATTCCAAATGTTTATATGTTCGTCCCAATGTTCCGGCAGGGGGCGAATTGCTTTCTTCGTTCGCTGAAATTGTGTAAATTAGGAGAACAAAAACGCACAAACCCATAACAAAAACACAGTGATATGAAAAAAATCCTTACTGTTGTCGCGACGCTCTGCATGGTTGCAGGCGCGCTTCACGCACAGGAACTGGCGAACTTCAACTTCGGCGGCCGCGGCCGTCCCGTCGTTTCCCCGGAGATCCAGAACGACAGCGTCACCTTCCGCCTGAAGGCCGACTACGCCACCTATGTCAAGCTCAGCGGCTCCTGGATGCCGAATCCTTACGGCGGCTCCATCGACATGGTCCGCGGCGAAGGCAACGTCTGGGAAGTCAAGGTCCCGCTGCCGTCCCCGGAAATCTACACCTATAATTTCATTGTAGACGGCGTTTCCGTCAATGACCCGCAGAACATCCAGGTCCAGCGCGACGGCACCCGTTTCCTGAACATGCTCATCGTCCCTGGCGAGCGTACCGAGAACTACAACGAGGCCAACCACCGCGGTACCGTCAGCCATCCTTGGTATGACAGCAAGATCCTCGGCCTGAACCGTCGTCTGACCGTCTACACCCCGTACGGCTACGAGAACAACCCCAAGAAGAAATATCCGGTGCTCTACCTCCTCCACGGTGCAGGTGGTGACGAAGAGGCTTGGACCAGCATGGGCCGCGCCGCCCAGATCCTCGACAACCTGATCGAGAAGGGCCTCGCCGAGCCGATGATCGTCGTCATGCCGAACGGCAACGGCAACCAGCAGGCTGCCGGAACCCTGAACCTCCCCGTCAAGCCGATGCAGTTCGACCGCAACGCCATGCAGAACATGAGCGAAGCCGAGCGCAACCGCATGATGAACGGCTATGTCATGAGCCTCTGCGAGGAAATCGTCCCGTTCATTGAGAAGAACTTCCGCGCCATCGCGAAGCCGGAGGCCCGCGCCATCGCCGGTCTGTCCATGGGTGGCGGCCACACCATCACCGCTTCCAACCTCTATCCGCAAATGTTCGACTACATTTGCCCGCTCTCCGCTGCCGGCAGCGCCACTCCGGAGCAGGTTGCGACCCTCAAGAAGGCGGGTGTGAAGCTCTACTTCCTCGCCTGCGGTAACACCGACTTCCTCTTCCAGGGCTCCCAGAACCTCGACAAGACCCTCACCGAGCAGGGCCTCGACCACATCTTCTACGTTTCCGACGGCGGCCACGTCTGGGCCAACTGGAGACTCTATCTGAACACCTTCGCCCCGAAGCTCTTCAAATAGTCTTTCGAGATGAAGAAGATCCTTGCAATCACAGCATCGCTCCTGCTCGCAGCAGGGGCGATGTCTGCCCAGGAGCTCGCCAATTTCAATTTCGGCGGCCGCGGAGCCCGCGTCGTCTCCCCGGAGATCCAGGGTGACAGCGTGACCTTCCGCCTCCGGGCAGATTATGCCACCATGGTCCGCCTGAGCGGATCCTGGATGGAGAACCCGTATGGCGCCGGCGAGGAAATGCGCCGCGTCGAGAACAACGTATGGGAATACAAGTGCCCGCTTCCGTCCCCGGAAATCTATACCTATAATTTCATCGTGGACGGCGTGGCAGTCAACGATCCGCTGAACATCCAGGTCCAGCGCGACGGCACCCGCTTCCTCAACATGCTCATCGTCCCGGGCAAGCGCACCGAGAACTACGGCGAGGCCAACCAGCGCGGTACGGTCAAGTACATGTGGTATGACAGCCAGAGCCTCGGCCTGAACCGCCGCATGGTCGTCTATACCCCGTACGGCTATGAGAACAACCCGAAGCAGAAGTATCCCGTCCTCTACCTCCTACACGGCGGTGGCGGCGACGAGGAAGCCTGGACCAGCATGGGCCGCGCCGCCCAGATCCTGGACAACCTCATCGAGAAGGGACTGGCGAAGCCGATGATCGTGGTCATGCCGAACGGCAATCCCGGCCAGCAGGCCGCGGCGACCCTGAACCTCCCGGTCTCCAACGTCAACTTCCGCGACCCGGCGTATGCCAATGCCTATGTCAAGAGCCTCGTGAACGAGATCATCCCGTTCGTTGAGAAGAACTTCCGCGCCATCCCGAACCGCAGTGCCCGCGCCATCGCCGGCCTGTCCATGGGCGGCGGCCACACCCTCAGCGCGACCGCGCTCTATCCGGGCACTTTCGACTACATCTGCCCCCTGAGCATCGGCAGCCAGCGCTCCGAGCAGCTTGACCAGCAGCTCCAGGGCATCAAGAAGGCCGGTTACAAGCTCTACTGGTTCGGCTGCGGCGAGAGCGACTTCCTCTGGGAATCCGCCAAGCAGCTCGAGGCGGCCCTCACGGCCAATGGCCTCGAGCACACCTTCTTCGTTACCGACGGAGGGCACACCTGGGCCAACTGGAGGAACTACCTCAATACCTTCGCCCAGTTGCTCTTCAAATAATTGAAAGATTAGTTCATAAAAAACAGGCCGGTCTGCTGAAGACCGGCCTGTTCCGTTTTTCAAGGCGCCGCTCTATTTGAACGCCCGCTGGGCGAACTCGGTCAGGTAGACGCGCCAGTTGCGCCAGATATGGCCGCCCGGAGTCTCCCGGTATTCGTACGGATAACCATTGGCATCCAGGTACTTGCGGAGGCCTTCATTGGCCTTGTACAGGAAGTCCGTCTCGCCGATGGCGATGTAGTACAGGCTCGGCTTGGCGGCGAACATCGCCTTCATGCGGGCCTGGAACTCGGCGTTCTGGGAAGCGGTCTGGTCAAATCCCGCCTGGAAGCTGGAACCCGGGATGGAAACGGCCGCGGAGAAGAGGCCGATGTACCCGAACTTGCCCGGATTCAGCAGGGAGGTCTGGAAAGTATGCCCGCCACCCATGGACAGGCCGCAGATCGCCGTATTCTTCGCGCCGGTCAGGACGCGGTAGTGGGTCTCGACATACTTCATGATGTCCCCGAAACTCTCCGGCATCCCGGCCTTGGCCGGCGGGAAGCCTGCGCCGCCGCTCATGCTGGTGGCGTACATGCCTGCGGACCATTCGCCCGGAGCCGCAGAAGTATTGGTATTGCCGTTCGGCATGACCATGATGCACGGCTTGACTTTGCCCGCCGCGATCAGGTTGTCCAGGATCTGGGCCGCACGGCCGAGGTTCGGCCACGCATCCTCGTCACCGCCGGCGCCGTGGAGCACATAAAGCACCGGATACTTGGTCTTGTTGCCCGGATTGTCGTAGCCGGCCGGGGTGTAGACCGTCAAGCGGCGGCTCAGCTCCAGGGTCGGGCTGTCGTACCAGACCTTGGCGACATTGCCGTGGGGCACCTTGTTGACGCTGTACAGGTCGCCCTTGTCACCCTTTTCCTTGGTGACGATCAGGATGTTGGACCAGGTCGCCACATCGCGGTACATATAGATGTTGGACGGGTCGAGGGTCGTGGTGCCGTCCACCTTGAAGACGTAGGAGTAGAGTTCCGGCTCGAGCGGCTGGGTGGTATACTCCCAGACGCCGTTGCGCTCGACCATGTCGACCGTGGCCGGCATGTCCATCCGCATGCCGTTCATGTCGGCCGGGATCGGGGGGATGATGTCGCCCGTGATCTGGACCCGCTTCGCCTTCGGGGCGATGAGGCGGAAGGTTACGCTTCCGTCCGGGTTGATTTCCGGGGATTTGGCGGTCTGGCCGCCCATCAGGGACTGCTGCGCGAAAGCGCTGCCGGCGACCAGGATCATGGCCGCCATCACAGAAAGAAGTTTATTCATATCAATGTGTTTGTGCTCAATGATTTACTCTGCCCATTTGCGGCAAAGGGCCTCCAGTCCCTCCCGGTCGGTCGGGGCCTTCTTGTGCTCCTTGAACCAGGCGTCGATTTCGTCTTTCCGGTCCGGGAAGCACTTTTGGAAATTCTTCTTGCTGGGGACCATGATGGCACCGCCTTTATACAGATAGCCGATTTCCGACATCCGGTAAGGATACTGCTTGGCTTTGTTCAGTTCATACATCATCCCGTCCGTAACAATGGCATTGATTTCCCGGATGGAAGTCGTCTGGGACTCCATCCCATAGGCTCCCTGTTTGCTGTCGCTCATTACGAGGACATCCCGCTTGACGGCCAGACCGAACGTATCCGTGATGGGACATACACGCAGGAACGAATTGTTCAGGCGAAGGAAGGAAACCCCGTCAATCACGACCTGGACGACGTCATCCACCTGATCCAGCGCCAGTTCCACGCCCTTGTTGTCCTTGAAGCGGATGGAATTGTCCAATGCGCAGATATTCAGCGTGCCCTGTGCAGGCGCCTGGCTGCGGTAGACAATCGTTCCCTTGCCGAATTTCGGCATCAGATAGAACACATCCTCGGGAATGGAGAGCCCTTCCTGCTGGGCAAAAAGGGACACGGCGGCCGTCAGCACGGCGACGAAAGAAAGCAGGATCCGTTTCATAGCCAATTCATTTTGACCCGTTTGCTGCAAAAAATATGCAAAAGAGGGCCGGGGATTGTCCCAGCCCTCTTCTGCTTATAAAGGATTACTCCCAGTCGGTCACTTCGGTCACCGTGGAGAAATCTTCGGAAACCTTGTAAACCGCGGAGTAGTTGTACATCAGCTTGGAGTTGACGGTACCGTCGGCCGTATACTCGGCATCGTGGTGGATGATGATGTGCGGGGTCTTGGCCTGCAATTCCGCGAAGTTGCTCCAGTCGGAGGCCAGTTCGGCCCAGGGGAACAGATCCCAGTTCAGGCCGGCATCCTCGTCCCAGGGTTCGACGATGGAACAATGAGCCGCCATTGCCGCAATGCGCACATAGTGTGCCTGCGTATATTTGAACTCAGAATTATTCCCGCCGGTGGTACTGACGCGAAGCTCGACTTCCGTACCGGGCGCGACCCATTCTGCCGTCGCCGTCTTGTCGGTGAAATTATTGTGGTCCTTGCTGACGAAACGATCTTGGGCACCCAGGAAATAGACGATAATACCGTTGGTCTTGCTGGCGTCACCATGCTCAACCTTGCATTTGGCAACCAGTTCCTTGGTGGCAGAATCATAAGAAATGCTTACATCCTTGACCCGGGCATAAGGCGTGACTTTGAAGTCATGGGTATTGCTGCCCTTCCCGATTGAGAATTTCTCCGTCATCGGGTAGAAATTGTTGTTGTCAATGGTCTGGATCGAATACTCTCCCGAAAAGACCAGTTTGTTGGTATAAGAACCGTCTGTGCGGGCATACCAGGTCTGGGACGTCGGGACAAAGGTTCCCTTTTCCGGCGTGAAACTGCCCTCCGACTCATAAATCGTAAAAGCATAGTTGTCAGGAACACCGAAATAGACCGGCTGGTTGGTTGCGGCATCGATAAAATGTCCCGTGATGGTGGCATCATATCCATCCATATTGTCAAACTCGAACCAGTCACAGGCCGTAGCCATCAGCAGAAACGGAATGAGATACAATATCTTTTTCATATTCACTTGCATGTTTGATGTTATTGCTGGATCGGATTCGGGGTAATCTGGTTCTTCACATACTCGGGAACCGATCCGTAGTAAGAACGATAGTCATTGATATAGAGACCGTTACTACTCCTGTAGACATCCCCGTGATAAACATTGGCCCGAACAAGGATATACTTAGCCTCCGAACCCCGCAGGTCTACGACCGGAACAAGCGCACGCTTGCGGTTGTTGATGCCGCTGGCGGCTCCGAATACATACGCACGGCGGCGATGGAGCGTATATGAAAGGTCATACTCGAAAGCAAGTTCAACGCGGCGCTCGTGCAGGACGTTCTCTAACGTCAGGTCGATGTCATCCTTGAAAGCAGCACGGTGACGGATGGCATTGAGATACTCCTTCGCTTTGACAGCGTCGCCCTCTCCGCTTTCAACCACGGCTTCGGCATAGTTCAGCAGGACCTCGGCGTAACGGATATCCGGCCAGGGGTTCTGCGAATACTGCAATGCGGATGACGGATCCAGGAATTTCGCAACACCGAAACCACTGTTGTACCAATTGCCCTGATTGTCATTGTCCATCAGGTGGAAGGCAGAATACTCGCCTTCTTCTGCACCGCCGAACGTATAATAGGTCTTTCCGTTCAGTTCTTCACTGTCATCATTATAGAAAGTATACTTTCCGTCCTTCTTGATAATACCTCCCTGGATGTTGATCTTTGTGGCGCGGAACGTGCAGCCCGGGTAGATCACATGTGCCTGGAAGCGGGCATCTTTCTTGGCAAAAGCCTCGGAAGGATCGTCGTACTTGATGTAATCCGTATCAACCGAGAAGCCGGACTGGTTGTTCAGGCCCAGGTTGATGACGTACTCATTCTCCACGCCGTCATTACGGGTCTTGACAGTACCGTCCGCCCGTCCCATGGCTTCGTTATAGTCGTCAAAGGCGTCCACGAGATTGAGGGTCACGCTGTAACGGCCCCACTGCCACCCGTTTCCGCTTGAGTGTGCCTGATTGGGAGAGTTGCCGTAATCAAATCCGTTGGTCGCGGTACCAACACCCAGTTCGTAACTTTTGCCGAAAATGAATTCGCTGTCCTGGCGAGTCGTAAACAAGGCCTGGAGGTTTGCCTTGGCCTCATCGACACTGGCGGGATTGGCTCCGTAAAGGGAGTAGACCCCGGACTCTATGACTTTCTTGCAAGCTTCGATGCATTTCTTATAGTAATCCTTCGCATAGGAGGATTCCATATAGGTGAGCTTTTGCTCGACAGCCTTATATTCACTGGAAATCGGAGCTTTGTTCCAATACTTCGAAACGGAAGCCGCATACAGGGCGGCCCGTCCTTCGAGCGCCCAGGCGGCATATTTGTTCGCGCGGTAGCTGGAAGCACCAAAGGTGGCAGGAAGCAGTTCGGCAGCCTTCTCGAACTCACTGATCACATAATCCCAGGTTTCTTTTTCGGTATTTCTGGGGAAAAGAAGACCGCTGATATCTTCTCCGCCGTCATATGCGTCATCCAGCGGCTGTTCGATAATGGGCATACCGCCATACACACGGACCATACCGAAATAATAATAGGCCCGGATGAAATGTGCCTCACCAAACATGTAGTCGCGCATCTCCTCTGAAATCGCGCCGTTCTGATATCCCGCTTCAATCTGGTCGAACAGTTTGTTTACGTGACGGATCAGCTTATAATTAGAGAAGGCCGTCGTATTGATGCTGTAAGATGCGGAATGGGAACCGGTCGCATCCATTGTACTCTGGTCGCCAGTCGAGAATGCACCCATGGGGATGCTATTATAGGCGTATGAAAGGAGTCTCTGCAATCCTGCTTCATTGGCCGTCAGGTCAGATTCAGACATCTTCGAGAGATCTCCCTCAAGATTGTCGAAAATCTTGTCGCAGGAGGCCAGACTGAAGGAGAGGAAAAGGGCAGAAATATATATAAAGATCTTTTTCATATGACTCGCGGATTAGAAGTTAATATTCACACCGAAGTTGTATGTCTTCATGATAGGAGCGCCACCGCCGCCACCGATCCAGCCGAAGTTGCGTTCCGGGTCGTACGGTTTGAGGAGCTTGTTGCAGAAGGTCAGCAGGTTGGTGCCGCTGACATAGACACGGGCACTCTTGATTCCAACTTTATTGGAAATCTTTCCAGGCAGGGTATACCCCAGTTCGATACTCTTCAGTCGCACATAGGTCGCATTGATCCAGTTGTACGGCTGGACATTGCGATAGGTTCCGTTGCCCCAAGTAGTATATCCGCCGGAAGTGGTCGTCAGGGCCGGCCAATAGCCGGAGACCCACTCGGACTGCGGGTCAAACGGATCAGAATAGCCATCGGCCAGGTGATACCGGTCGGTATACGTTTCATACATCTTGTAGAAGTAACCATAACCATAAGGACCGGACAGGGAAATAAACTTGTGGTCCAGAGTGGCTCCGCTGAAAGTGGCACTCATGTCAAAACTCTTCCAGTTCAGGAAGATCATCAGACCGAATTGCAGGGGCGGGTTGTTACCGACAGATCCGGAGAAACCGAAGGCATCGGCCGTTGCACCGAAGTCGTAGTACTGGTCCGAGCTATTGATGACGCCGTCGCCGTTGCGGTCGTCAATCTTGTACATACCAGGGAGCAGGTCGCTGGGTTTTGAGCCGGTATAGACATTGTAGTCAAAGATTTCCGCCCAGTTGTGGAACTGCTCGCCACCATTGGCCCACTCATAGTGTGCGCCGCTGAGGGCATTGTTCCATCGGCCCTCCATAAAGCTCTTGTAATAGGCTTCGTGAGAGCCATAGGTGTCAGAGGCCGCACTCTCGATATGGGTCTGCCGCCCCCGGGTGAAGGTCGCCGTTGCCGTGACACGGTAGTTGACCTTTCCGATATGGTGACGGTGGGAAAGCTGCAGGTCGATACCTACGTTCTGGCTTTTATTCAGATTAAAACTTGGCAAATCGATACCATAAAAATCCGGAACGGAATTGGCGTAGATACTGTTTGCCTGGATGCCGGAGATATTGCGCCAGAACCAGTCAACGCTACCGCCAATCAGTCCGCGTTTGATCTCGAAATCAAAGCCGAAGTCGGTCATGCGGACGTGCTGCCAGGAAAGGATGGTCTCAGCTGCTTTGGAATTATAATATCCCACAACCGGAGTCTTGGCCTCCAACGCATAACTGGTCGCATTGGATTCATACCCAAGTTGCCAGGCATAAGCCGAACCCTGGGCGAGAGATGTTTGTCCGTCAGAGAAACGCAGTTTGAAGTTGTTCATCCACGGTAGTGCGTTCTTAAAGAAAGGCTCTTCGGAGACGCGCCAGCCGAGGGAATAGGCCGGGAAGAAACCCCAGCGATGGCCGGGGGCATACAGATAACTGCCGTCCAGACGTCCGGAAACCTCTGCCAAGTATTTCCCTTTGTAATCATACGTAGCCCGGGCGATATAACCGGCCTGGGCCGTACTGGAGCGGAAGCCGCTGTTGCCTTTCTTGTCATCGTTCAGACCCTGGTTGATGATGTCGTGGGTAAAGAATTCGCCGTATTGGCGCGATGCATTCAGGTTGCTGTTCCATCCCAATCTCGCCTCAGCAGCAAGCATGCCGGAAACATTGTGGTCGCCGAAACGTTTGGCATAGTTCGCCTGGATCTTACCATAGAGCTGCTGACTCTTGTTCCAGGACTCGGAGTACTGGGACGTACCTTTGCTTTCAATAAAGAAATTCTCCTTATAATCGTAAATATCAACCGCTTTGTCCAGCAGGTTCGTCTGGCGCTGATTGACATTGAAGGAAGCGAAAGCATCAAGCGTCAGTCCTTTCAAGAAAGGAGCATCGTAGCGAAGGTCAAGGCTGTTGTTATAGGAGTTCATCTTGGTCTTGCTATAACCCATTGCATCCGTGTCGAGAATAGCCGCCGGGTTCCAGTGCTCGCCATTGGCGGTTGTATAGTGGGACGGATCATCCAGGGTGGTGGGTCCGATATCCGGTTGGGAATATCCTACATAATACCAGAAGTTCATTTCAGAATTGGTTGTAGAAATACCCATTCGCTGGTTGACGTCGAAGGACGATTGATACGTGGCCGTCAAGTGGTCCGTGATTTTGGTCGTAAGATTGCCCTGGAAGTTAAAGGCCTTATAACCGAGTCCGTCGCCATTGAGGATACCCTTGTCCTGGTTGAACCGGGCGCTCAGGTAGTACTGGGTCTGCTGGTTACCACCGCTGACGGAAAGGGTGTGGTTCTGTTGGAAGGAGAACTTTTTCATCACCACTTCATGCCAGTTGGTGCCTTCATAACCGCGGTCGCCATTGACGGCATGCTGGATGTCTTCGTCAGAGTACTTGCCGTCAGTAGCCCGGGAGTTGTCCAGCATCTCATTGCGGTACCGCATGTAATCCGCCAGGCCTAATTCCCTGGGAAGAGCCGTGGGTAAGCCGAAAGACAACGTGTTGGAATACCGCACATTGGGCTTACTGATGGAACCCTTTTTCGTCGTAACGAGAATGACGCCGTTACCAGCACCCATACCATAGATGGAAGCAGACGCGTCTTTCAGCACGGAAATGCTCTCGATATCCTCGGGATTGAGTTGGGAGAGGACTGCCGAAGAAGAGGAGGAGTAGCCGCCATAGTTGAAACCGCGTCCGCGGCGCTGGGCTGTACGGACCACGCCGTCGACGACGATGATGGGCTCACCCGCAAAGCCACGGATGTTGAGGTCGGTGTCAAAGTCACCTGCACCGCCGGAAACCTGGTGGATCAGAAGGCCCGGGACCTTACCTTGCAGGGAGGCGGTCACGTCCGCAGATTTGGTCGCCGTCAGTTCCTCGGAACGGATGTTGGCGATGGAAGAAGTCAGGGACGCTTTCTTCTGCGTACCGTAACCGACGACGACCGTCTCGTCGAGGGTGGTGTTCTCCTCCTGGAGGGTGATGGTCAGGTTCGCAGCGGCCTTGACCGTGACGGTCGAGTAGCCGATGGACGAGACCTCGAGGTCGGCGCCCGCGGGGGCGGTCAAAGTAAAGTTACCGTCGATGTCCGTTGCCGCACCGTTCGTCGTGCCGACCTGGATGATGGCCGCACCGATGACCGGTTGCTTGCTGGGATCGATAACCTTACCTTTCACCGTAATCGTTTGCTGCGCAAACAGCATCGGCATGCACAGCATCAGGCCGCACAACGCCGAGGCAAGGCGCCTCAGGGATGAATGTTTCATCTTAATCATACGATTAATTTTTGGGTTAATAAAAATATTGGGTTAACAGATAAGATTTCCTAAGGGATCAGGGTCTTGAGCGTTTCCGCATCCGGCGCGTTCACGACCTTGCACTGGTCGTCCAGGTACATCGTCGCGCCTTCGCCGCTCTTGTAGACCGGCCACGCGGGCAGGCAGTCTACGTTCGGATTGCCGGTGCGCATGAAGGCGAGCAGGGCGGCGGACATCTTGTCGGCCAGGGCCCGCGGACGGGCGCCGCCGCCGGTATGGGTCAGCATCAGGTCCGTGTTGCGGAACCAGAAGCAGATGTCCAGGCAGTGGAACGCCCCCTTCTTGCCGTCGAACAGCGGCGGATTGAAGCCGAAACAGGCCAGCCAGACGGGAGCCTCCTGGCCGCTCTTGGCCTCGACGGCCGGACGCATCCGCTCGCTGCCGGAGAGTTCGCCGCTGGTGGCGCAGAAGAGCATCGGCACCTTGTTGGAGGGGCTGTTGGTATCCTGGTAGAAGGTACCCATCGGAATATGGAAGCCGTCGCCCACGGGGCCGAAGGCGCCGCGCATCATGCCGTTGGAGTGGTCCTTCATGTATTCCTGCGCACATGCGTTGGCCAGGTCGATGTAGTCCATCCAGGGCATCGCCTGAAGCTTGGCCATGCCGCCGGCCTTCTTCGCGATGAGCTTGCCCAGTTCGGAAGAGAAGTTGGAGTCGATGGAAGAGGTGATGTTGCCGCTCAGGGCGACCGCCTGCTTGAACAAGCCCTGGGTCTCGGCCATGGCGACCAGGGTACAGACCTTGGCGCCGCCGCCGGACTGGCCCATGATGGTCACGTTGGCCGGATCGCCGCCGAAGGCCGCAATGTTGTCCCGTACCCAGCGGAGGGCGGCCACGATATCCAGGATGCCGGCATTGCCGGAATCCGCGAAGGCCGGGTCGACCGCGGAGAAATCCGTGAAGCCGATGGGGCCGAGCCGGTGGTTGAGGGAAACGAAGACGATGTCGCCGTCACGGCTCAGGTTCTCGCCGTTGTAGCCGTCCTGCTCGATGCCGTTGCCGGAGGTGAAGCCGCCGCCGTGGATCCAGACGAGGACCGGACGCTTCGCATTGTCCAGGCCCGGGGTCCATACATTGAGCCGGAGGCAGTCTTCGCTGACGTCGTCATAGTTCCAATGGTCGGCGAAGGTACCGAAGGTATTGCTGTATTTGCCGGCCGTCTTCTGCGGGGCGGAATTGCCATAATAGACGGCAGGGCGCACATCGTCCCATGGCTGGGGCGGCTGCGGGGCCCGGAAGCGGTTCTCGCCGGAGGCGGGAGCGCCGTACTGGATCCCGAGGAAGGTGTAGACATTGCGGAGGATGTAACCCCGGACCTTGCCGTATTGGGTCGAAGCGATGGCGATGTCCTCGCCGATGAAAAGCTGCTGGGCATCCGGATCGATCCCGCCGGTGGTCTTGCCGGAAGGGGACCCGCAGGCACACAGACCTGCCGCCAACAGGGCCGGAAGCATCCATCTGCTGATTTTCGAGATCATTGCGTTATCGGTTTTGAACGTTCAACTTGTGGGTAGTATCACACATGCAAAATTATTTCAAACCGTTTTAAAGGATTCTCCGAAAAAGTCGCAAAACACGCCCGCGCGTCCATAGACCGTGCGAAATCACCATTCCATGCTACGAGATGTCCAATCCGACGTTTTTTTCGCTCTTATTGACGGATTTCCAAAACTTTCCCTATCTTTGTAACTCCTTGGCCTGCGACCGAATATGAAAAAACTGCTGCTATCCTGTACCGTTGCCCTCGCCACCGCGCTGTCCCTCCCAGCCCAGGAATGGACCCCGCCGGTCTCGTCGTCGTTGTCCAACCCCATGCTGACGGCCCTCGCCGAAGGAACGGACGGTTATCTCTGGATCGGCACGCGGCGCGGCCTGAACCGCTACAACGGTTCCATCTATAAAATTTATTACCAGGGAGACAGCACCACCCTGACGTCGGACCGGATCTTTTCCCTCTGCCCGGATGCCGACAGACAGCTCTGGGTCGGCACCGAAGCAGGCATCAACCTGATCCGGAACGGGAAGGTCGTCCGACGGTCTTTCCCGAAATTCAACCCGATCACGACCCTGCTCAACTATGACGAAAACCACTTGGTCTATGGCAGCCAGCTGGGCGTCTGCCTGTATGACAAAAAGACCGGAGAGAGTACGGTGGTCTTCGACGAGCCCCGTTTTACGTACAGCCATGCGATCCTGAAAACCCGGGGGGGTGGCCTGATCGTCTCCGGCCGCAGCAACCGGCCGGGCATTGCGATCCTCGATTCCCACTTCAACCTGGTCCGGGAGCTTGCCCCGACAGCCTCCGGCAACCTCAACGGCCTGGCGCTCGGCCAGGACGGCACGCTGTTTGCCGCCACGGGAAAGGGCCTCCGCGCTTGGGCGGCCGACGGAAACCGCATGCCACAGTGGAGCCGCATGCTTGAGGCCGCCACCGGCCAGGCAGAGCCCCATGTCCTGTTCCTGGTCACCAATCCGCAGAACGGGCACCTGATTGCGGGCGTAGCCGACCGTGGGATCTACGATATTCCCCTGGAAGACGGACAGATCCAGCAAACCTGGGTCGGCATCGACCTTCAGGGCGTCCAGCAGGCTCATTGCCTGCTGGGCCGCCAGGATATCTGGCTGTCTACCGACCGCGGCGGGCTGATCCACCAGTCCCGCAACAGCGTCACCAACCTGATCCGCCTGCAGAATCTGGCCCCGCTGGATGCCATCTCTCTCCTGATTTCCTGGGAAGGTGGCATGACCATCGTCCAGACCCAGAAAAAAATTCTGCTGTTAAACCCGGCGACCGGCGTTACCCGAGACCTTACACCCGCTTTCTTCTCTCCCGAAAAGAGTATCACCCAGGCCCGTATGGACCGGCGGAGATATCTCTGGGTCATTTACAATTATGAAACACTGTATCAATTCCGGGTCGGGACGGACCGTTTGCACCAGCAATCCGTCTGGCCGGTTTCCGGCGTCCGGGCCATCTGGGAGAACGAAGACGGCAGTATGAGTTTCATCCAGGAAGGCCGGATCCATACCATCCGGGAAGGCATCCGTACCAGCCGGCCGCTCAGCCGGGCCGGGGAATACTGGCGGGTCATGCCGACCTGGACGGGGAAAACCTTTTTCTTCGACAGGGACAAACTCTACCAATATACGAAAGACGGACTGTTCCAGGAGATTCCGGTCGTCCTTTCCGCGCCCAATTCCCTGACCGAA